>JAZQBI010000194.1:0-7604 GCA_045545635.1 Clostridia bacterium
AGCCAGTATTACTGCTAATGGTGTGTTGTCTCCTGTAATTATTCGCCCGGATAAAAATGGGGATTATGAAATGATATCAGGTCACAGAAGATTGCATGCTTGTAAAACAGTTGGACTATCAAAGATACCGGCGATAGTAAAGGAAATGTCAGATGATGAGGCAATTATTTTAATGGTGGATGCAAATATACAAAGAGAGGAGCTGTTGCCAAGTGAAAAGGCGTATGCGTTTAAAATGAAAATGGAGGCATTGAATCGTCAGGGGCATCGAAGTGACTTGGACTCTTCTCGTCCTGAAGTCGCGATGTTATCTGCAGATATTGTAGGTAAAAGTGGAGGCATCGGAGCAAGGCAGGTACAGCGGTATATCCGTTTGACGTATCTCATACCGGAATTGTTGGAAATGGTGGATAATAAGAAGTTAGGTGTGAATCTTGCGGTGGATATTTCTTTCTTTGATGCATCTGTGCAAGGGTGGCTTTACGAGTACATAAAGGAAAATGGTTTTATTAAGCCTAATCAGGTAGAGGTTTTGAAAAGTCAGGTGAACTTGGATAATATGACTCAATACGTAGTCATCAGCCTGATTAACAGCGTATTGCCGGAAAAGAAAAGTTCTGCGAAAGTGTCTTTATCAGAGAAAAAGCTGGACAAGTATTTTCCGCCACACTACTCTGCAAAGAAACGAGAAGAGGTTATATTGTCACTTTTAGAGAAATGGAAAGCAGAACAGGAAGCAGGATGATTAAGAAGATAGTTTGGTACTCCAGAGGTTTGAAGAATCAACCTCTGGAGACGGAAAGGAGATGCAATGGGATTTTCATATTTTTATGAGCAGGAAGCGGATATGTTTAGCTTCTATCGGATACCGAAGCTGTTATTTACGGATGAGCGATTTAAGGAGCTGTCTACAGATGCAAAGGTACTGTATGGTTTGATGCTGGACAGAATGTCTTTATCCTCAAAAAATCAGTGGTATGACAGGGAGAAAAAGGTGTTTATCTACTTTTCTTTGGAGGATGTGATGGAGCTTTTGAACTGCAAGAAGAATAAAGCGATAGATACCATGAAGGAGCTGGATGCGGAAAAGGGTGTGGGCTTGATTGAGAAAGTTCGTCAGGGGCAGGGGAAACCGACCATGATTTATGTTAAGAATTTCATGGAAAAATCAGAGCAGAAGTTGGAAAAACAAACTTCTGGGGAAAAACAGGGTATTTCAGAAGTTGGAAAAACAAACCTCTTGAAGTTGGAAAATCCAACCTCTGGAAGTCCTTTTTTCGGAAGTCTTGAGGTTGGAAAAACCAACCCTAATAATCTTAAATATAATAATACTGAGTTTAATGAGACGGAATCTAATCACATCGTATCAGGCATGGAGTCTGGCATAAGACCGGATGGTGATAAGATGGCGATACAAGATGAGATGGCTGCTTATGCAGAGCTCATTCGTGAGAATATAGCTTTGGATGTATTGCTTCAAGGCAATCCGCTTGACCGAGAATTGCTGGAAGGTATCTATGAGCTGATTTTGGAAACAGTACTGTACAAAGGGGAACGTATTGTTGTTGCAAGCAATGTCTATCCGGTGGAGCTTGTGAAATCTAAGTTTCTGAAGCTGAATGATACGCATATTTTGTATGTGCTGGATTGTCTGAAGGGGAACACGACTAAAGTGCGGAATATCAAGAAGTATTTGTTGGCTGCGTTATTTAATGCGCCTACAACTATTAGCGGCTATTATCAGTCAGCAGTTAATCACGATATGCCGGAATTTGCAGTGAGAAAGGCACAGTGAGTAAGCGTTGAGGCAGATTTTGAATGATTGCTTTACATTGGCAGAGTAAAATGATATAATGAGAGAACAAGAGTTCTGGTTCTCGGAAATGGAGAAAAATATGCAGAAAATTTTTTATAACGAGATGTGGGAAGATTTGTCTGAGAATGGGCAGGTTGTATTGTGTGGTTTTTATCACAGATATTGGAATCCGGATAAGACTCGTAATCAGGCATTTGATATGTTCAGTGGGAGAATTTTGGATTTAAAGGATAAGAAGGAAAGAGGGATATCCTATTTCTTTCAGCAGTTAGACGAGGAAATCTGTAAGGATGTGACCATTTGTGTGGTGCCATCTCATACAGAATGTGATACGAATGATTCCGGAATTGCAGAGTTGGCAAGAAGACTTGCGAATAACGGAAGAATTGATAAAACAGACTATATCTTGAGAAAAAAGACGATTGATAAGTTGGCTTATGGCGGAAGCCGTGATATACGGGTTCAGTTGGATAGCCTTGGGGTTAATGAAGATATGCAGATAGAGGGTGATGTGGTTTTAATTGTAGATGATGTGACCACGTCCGGAGCTTCTTTGGAAGCTTGCAAGGAAATCTTGTTGAAAAACGGTGCAAGGCGTGTGGCTATGCTGGCACTTGGACAATCTGTATAAGTGTTGCAAGATAGTGAGTTGAAACAGCAGGGTATTTGGGCAGAAAGGAGCAGGAAGTCATGTGGGAAATTAAGTCATGTAAAAAAAGTGATATGTGTTATCCAAAGCATATGCGTAATGTGGCATCTGCTCCGGAAACGCTGTATTATGTGGGTGATATTAAGGCTTGTGAGAATATCGTGATTGCTGTAATCGGTAAGAGGGATGCTCAGGAGCGGTATCTGCGGATTGCACGTAAGATTGGGGAAGTGTTGGCAAAAGAGGGCTGTACGGTCTTGAATGGTCTTGCAATCGGATGTGATGCTCAGGCATTGGAAGGTGCGGTTTCAGCAAATGGTAAGGTGGTTGCAGTGATGCCGGGCGGGCTGGATGAGATTTATCCGAAATCCAATCAGGAGCTGGCAGAGAAGATTGTGGCAAAAGGCGGCTGTTTGATTAGTGAGTATCCCAATGGGACAAAACCACAGAAATATACCTTTGTGCAGAGAGATCGGATACAGGCTATGCTATCTAATAAGGTTTTTGTGGTTGCTTCTGAAAAAGAGGGTGGTACCATGCATACTGCAGAGTATGCGATGAAACTGGCAAAGCCTTTGGGATGCTTTGTGGAGATGTCCGGGAAAGAGTCGCCGGCAGGGAATTTGTTTTTAGTGGACAGCAATATGGCAAGTGCAGTGCATGATACGGAAGGGTTATTGGAATTTGTGGGTCAGCCGGAATATGCTCAGATGTCATTGTTTGGTTAAAGAAATACAGAAGTGAGAGGAAAAGGAGAGATAGAAGCATGGATAAGGTATTAGTAGCATTTTTTTCAGCCAGTGGCGTGACAAAAGTAGCAGCGGAAAAGCTGGCTAAAATTGTGGAAGCGGATTTGTTTGAGATAAAGCCAGAGGTGCCTTACACAAAGGCAGACTTGAACTGGATGGACAAGCAGAGCAGAAGTTCTGTGGAAATGGCAGATAAGGCATCGCGTCCGGAGATTGCAGAGAAGCTGGAAAATATGGAAGAGTATGATACGATTTATCTTGGGTTCCCGATTTGGTGGTATGTGGCACCGACCATTGTCAATACTTTTCTGGAAAGTTATGATATGCGTGGTAAGAATATTATTCTGTTTGCAACATCCGGTGGCAGTGGATTTGGACATACAGTGGAGCATTTGGAAGACAGTTGCAATGCTGCGGTATTAAAATGCGGTAAGGTATTGAATGGTGCTGATGTGGAAGCAGACATCCGTGCATGGATCAATGGATAGGCAGTTAGCTGTTAAGCGTTGGGAATAAAAGTTGGGAATAAAGTTGGGAATAAATTGAACATACTTGATTGGACGAGGACGAACAGCAAAGTTCTCGTTCTTTTTTTGACCCTATTTGGCTTTCGGTGCATCTTATTAAGTGAGGAGAAAGGAGGCGTATCACTTATGAATAAGAGCGCACAGACAGTGAATCGTGCTTTTATGCACAGAAATATCCCTTATAGATATTGTTTTGAAGAGGGAGGAATGATTGAAACAGAGAGGGGAGTTTATACCAGAATGTATAAGTTGCTTCCGCCGGATGAAATGGTTAAGGGCAGTTATCATTCGGGAAAGACAAGAATGTTGATGGAGGTGATCCTGCAGAAGCTGGCAGAGCATTTTGCTTTTCAGTTTACCATTCGAAATTGCCGGGTGAATCGGAACAAGTATCTCTCTGGAATTATGTTAGAGGGGCAGGAGGACGCTTATCATCATCTGAGAGGGCTTTATAACCGGGTGCTGCAGGATAATTGTGATATCGGACACAATAACTTTTCCAGAGAGGTGTACCTGACATTGGCATTGGAAGCGGAAACACCGGATTTGGCATTGGAGCAGTTTTTAAGGGCGGAACAGAGTATACAGGAGTTGTTTCATGCACTGTATGGGTATCGGGCTCAGGCGTTGTCTCTGCAGGAGCGGTTGGAGGATTTGTATGATATTTATCATCCGGAAGAAGAGAAGGCTAAGTTTGGCAGTAAGGTGGATTATGACGGAACCGGATTTTCCATAAAGTCTATGCAGCGAATGAAAATGGATACCAAAGATACGATTGCACCGGAGAGATATGAGGTCAGGGAAAAGGATTATATGAAAATTGGCAGTTGTTATGTCAGGAATTTCTTTATCAGCAGTTTCCCAGAGAGGGTGCAGGACAGTGTATTATTAGACCTGGCATCGGTATCTTCCAATTCCATTTTATCTGTACATTATGAGAGGGTCGATGAGGAGCTTGGATTTCAGATAGCGGCAGGGCTGGTGGGAGAAAATACCGAGGTCATGCATATTCCTGTCAGAGATACGGTGGCAGATCGAAAAGAACATAGAACTCAGAGACAGGAACGATATATCAGGGAAGAAGAGGAAGAGTATTTTTACAGGAATGCATTGTATCTTTTTAAGCGGTCAAAGGCAAAGGAACAGACTGTGATAAAAGCTTCCTTTATTATGACATTGTTTGCAGATAGTCTGGAGGAACTAAACCGGGATTCGGCATTGCTTTATCTGTCTGCTACAAAGTATGCCTGTCAGATACGGTGTCTGTACTTACAGCAGAATGAAGGGTTTCAGTCTGTGTTGCCACTTTGCAATCTGAAGGTGCATGTAGGACGTATTTTTCCGGTAGAGCAGATGGCTGTTATGCAGCCTTTGAGTATTCAGGGAATATTTGAAAAGGTTCGTACCTTTTATGGGCTGAATGCAATCAATGATAATTTTATCTTTTTAGACAGGTCCATTTACTCTGCAGCTATGATTGTAGGACAGCCAAATACCGGTAAAACAGTTTCAGTTATGCGGGAGGCAGCCAATACCATTCTGAGCACTATGGACGAAGTAGTGATTTTGGCAAGGCATCCAGAGGAATATCGTGATTTTGCAGGTAGGATGTCGGGACAGGTATTGGCAGAGTTTCATCCGGATATTTTTCGGAAGGATATCAACTACAACTTGAACAAGGAAAAGCATATACTGCAGAAACGATTCCTGGAAGCATATCTCACATCAAAAATAGGCTTTCATAGACAGAGATTAGTGCCGGAGGTGTTACAGGCAAATTATAAGCAGGTGGAGCAGGAGGCGGAGCTGCTTTGTCGGTTTGAGACTTTGGATGACGCTCTTTTGTATGCAAAGGAGCATCCGGTGGAGTTGCAGTTATTTGTAAAGACTATGGAAGGGTTTCGGTTTGATGGGGAGCGGCTGACGGGAAAGCACAGACTAACCGTTTTGGGATTTGAAAAAGAGGCAGAACTATTGGTAACCTTAGATTACCTGTGGAATTATGCGGTGGAGTGTAAAAAGAAGAATCGGACGGTCTGGATATTGGTGGATTCGGTGGATGAGCTGATTTACTCTACAACGGGCAATGATTATCTGATCAGTCTGTTGGAAAGGGCAGAAGTGTTGAAGATACCGGTTACTTTGGTGATTCAGGATGCGGTGCATATCGTGACAAACCAGAATGCAGCTATTGAGTTTGATTATCTGTTGAATAAGGTTCGCTTTTTCAAATTGTTGTCGCTGGGACCGATTGAGAGAAGAAAGTTTATTGAGAAATTAAATATCTCAGAGCAGTTGATTCCTCATTTTGTCGGGAAAGTACCAGGAGAAGGGATATTGGTAACGCCCTCGGCAAATGTGGCGTTTAATGACCGGTTTGAAGAAAAGGATAATGAATTTTATGGATAATTCTACTAGGAAAGGACGGCGGGGAGACTCGCCGTCTTTTAAACAGGAGGGAATGTGTATATGAGTGAAGAACGTGTAATCAAGCAGGAAATACCGCTTCCAAAAGAATATGGATGTCGTAAGTTTCATCCAGGAATGGATATGCTGCAGTCTGTAAGTGGTGTGGGTGATGTATCTGTACAGACCATAAAACAGAAGGTAGAAAGTGGAGATGAAAATTATGAGGCGGGTTTACAGGAAGAACGGAAATATGTGCGTCCGGCAATGGATGTGGCTGCTGTTGCCGGAGCAAAGTCGCTTGTAAAAGGGATTCGGGCAGAAATAAACCAGATTAGCCTTACAAGTGAGCAGGTGTATAAATTACTTCGGGAAGAGCAACTTTCCATGGTGGATTTGGGCGATAAGGAACTGCTGAAAAAACGTCTGGAGAAGATGGAAGGGCTGACTGCTTTTCAGAAAAAGCAGATCAGTAAGTTTCGGGAGACGGCATACGACTTGATGATGGTCAGGGATGCTCTTGAGCATCAGAGAAATGTGGCTGAGGTATTAGAGGAACCATTAAAGGTACATTTAAAGTCTAAAGGATTTTTTGATCTGGAACAGCAGAAGACCAACGAACTTTTGAAGGTGTATTTTAAGAATAGCACAAATGATGTGCTTAGGAAGGTCAATCCGGCAGGTCTACGGGAAAAGGATATTGAAAAGTTGTTAAAGAGCAGTGAAAGGAATGGATTTACGGAAGTGGATCGGTCTGCTCTTCGATTGGCAGCCAGACAGATGAAGTATCGGGAAGCACGTATCCGGATTGGCAAGGTTGTGAATATCAAGAAAAGAGTAGAGATGATAGGGGCATATTCCAGACAGATGGATGATACGGCAGGTAGTGGTATTCATCAGATGGTGTATTCTGCCCAGCTTGCACATTCTGCTTTGGCGGTGGGAAAGTTTGGCTTGAAGACCGGTGTGGTTTCGGCTTCTTTTATGGCTAAGTATACGGGAGCCTCCTATTTGGCACACAAGCTGCAGGAAAAGGGACGAGAAGGTACGGAATACTTAAAGGCAAAAGCGGCGGAAGGGATAAAGGGCAGTAGTTTATATCAGACCACCAAAAAGCAGGTGGATACAGTCAAAACGAAAGTTTCAGATATAAAAGACCATGCAGAAAAGAAGCTGGAAGAAAATACTGCAGTACAGAAGTATAAAGCTGCACAGGAGAAGGCGAAGGAAAGAGCAAAGGCTGCCGGAAAAAAGGTAAGGCAGACACAAGCGGCGACGAAGGCTGCTGGACGTGAGGTAAGACAGGGTGTGGATGTTGTATTGTCACCTGTAAGATTTATGGGAAAGGTATTTCATGGTGTAGGTACGTTCTTGGGAAAGGTTAAGCTGGTATTGCTGGCAGGTGTTGGCATTACTATGGGTGTGTTTCTAATCATTGTTGTATTGACCAATGCAGT
>JAZQBI010000195.1:0-22250 GCA_045545635.1 Clostridia bacterium
ATATATTCTTCGATTTCTTCGGGATATATATTCTTTCCGTTACTGAGTACGATAATGTTTTTCTTTCTTCCGGTTATTACCAGCAGACCTGCTTTGTTCATATAGCCGTAGTCACCGGTTTTAAACCATCCGTCATCGGAGAGAACCTCTTTTGTGAGTTCGGGCTCTTTGTAGTAGCCTTTCATTACTACATCACCCTTTACACAGATTTCGCCGATGCCGTCGGAATCAGGCTCGTCTATGTGGATGTCAAGGCAGGGGAGAACCATACCAACAGTTGAGGGGTCATTGCACTCTATACGGTTAACACTTACAAGAGGAGAACACTCTGTAATACCGTAGCCGTTAAAGAGGATAATACCGATGCTTTCGAAGAATTTGCCGACCTCTGCTCTTATGGGTGCTCCTCCGCAAACAATTTCCTTAAGGTTTCCGCCAAAGTTATCAATTACTGATTTAAACAGCTTTCTTCTAACATCTATTCCGATTTTGCGAAGTCCGTTACTTACGGCAATCATCACCTTAAAGAGTCCGCCTATTTTCTTTTCGTTAAGAGTTGCCCATATTTTTTTGTAGAACAATTCTGCAAAAGCGGGAACAAGGTAAATGTATTCGGGCTTAAATGTCTGAAGATTCTTGAGGACATTTGTGAGCTTATCGTTTATGCACAGTGTTGTGCGGTGGTGTATTGCAACAAGAAGTCCGGGAATGGCTTCGTAGGTATGGTGATAGGGGAGAACACTAAGACAAGAGTCAAAAATCATACTTGCCTGAAGTCCGTAGTATATACCGGACTTTAAATTGTGCTCGGTAAGCATAACGCCCTTTGAGTTGCCTGTTGTACCGGATGTATAAACAAGCATCTTGAGGTCGTGAGGGTCGCTTGCAAGCTTTTCATAGTCACGGTTTCCATCCTCGTAGAGCTTTTTGCCCTTTGCAAGAAATTTGTCATACGAGAGAAATTCACCCTCATCCTCTTCACGGTCAAGACCTATAAAGTACTTGACATTGGGAAATTTGTCTCTGTTTTCCTTAAAGAACTTTTCAAACTTCTTTGCATAGAACACAACTTCGCTTTCGCTGTTATTTACAACATTGGCGATGTCGGTTTCGGGAAGCTCCTTGTCTATGGGAACATACACACCTGCACTTTTGAGCACGCTTACATATATTGTAATCCACTTAAAGCTGTTGATACCGATATTGGCTATATGGCTTTTACCAAATCCAAGGTCAGTAATGGCAGTTCCGAGGTATTCAGTGAGCATTTTGAACTCCTTGAAGGTTACCTCTTTTATTTCTTTGTTTTCGTAAAACTTGTATGCTATTTTGTTTCCGTCTTCCTCTGCGGCAAGGTCAACCATATGTCTGATGTTTTTGAAATCCTGTACCTCATAAGGCTTTAATAAATCTTTTTTATTCTTCATTATATATACCTCCGAAAATACATCTAATGTCAAAAACTATTATACATCACGACAGGTATTATGTCAATATGCTATTTTGCTTATTACTACTCTTCGTATTGATTGGTTTTTCGGTATTTGATGGGAACTACACCCATTTGTTTTTTGAATATCTTACTGTAGTAGGAAGCACTGGAAAAACCGACCTTTTGTGATATGTCTTCTATCGACATATCGGTACCGGTAAGAAGCTCCAGCGATTTTTCCACCCGTCTTGCGTGAATATATTCGCTTACGGTGCAGTTAAAGCTTGTGTGAAAGTTTTTGTACAGAACACTCTTGGATACATTTGCATTCTTGGATATGGTTTTTACGGAAAGGTCACTTTCCAGATTGTTGTTAATATAATCCACAGCCTTTTGAATATTGTCATTAAGGTCAGGCTTTATCATATTCTTAAGGAGAATATACTTTGCAAGCATAATGGCTATGTTGGAAACACTCCGGATTTTATCGGATTTGTATATGGGGATAGTGTCATACAGTTCCGATGCCCTGTCCGCATTTATGCCAAGACCTGAAATATAGTCCTTTATTGCGGCAAAATCGGTATTTGGCTTCATTCTTCCGAATATAATGTAGCCTATGATTACATCATCATACAAAAGAGGAATTGCTACATTCACAAGACCTGCGTGACAGATGTGCATTTCGGTTTTTTTGCTTACACGGCATTTTTCCAAAAGCTGCATATCTGAGTAGTTGCATGCCTTTCTTCCGGCAATGTTACTCTGCATAGCCATACAGTACCTATTGCCCGAAAGTCGGCGGTTACCCACGGGTGAAAAATCTGTTTTCAGAAATTCCATATCAATCCCCGTAGCGTTGTAGAAATCCAAGAGAACGCTGTTAATTTTTTTGATATCATAGTTAATAATCAACATATATCACTTCCTGACAAAATAATTATAGTTAAAGACAATTTTTTTGTCAATGTTTTTTAAAAATGCAGAAAATATTGCAGAAAGCAAGGAAGTTTGCCACTTTTTTTTCGGCTTATTTTCTGTTAAAATGTAAAAAGTTTCATCAAAGGAGATGCTGTATATTATGTTGGAAATTATTACAAAAGTTGATGCCGCAATAAACGGTATCGTCTGGGGACCTGTGATGCTTGCACTGCTCATATGTACAGGACTTTTTTTGTCTTTCAGGCTTGGGTTTCCTCAGTTTACCCGATTTGGGTATATGATGAAAAATACTATTTTTGGTCTGTTTTCCAAAAAGCAGCACAAGGTAAGCTCATCCGGTGTGAGCCCTTTTCAGGCGGTTGCTACTGCTATGGCAGGAACCATAGGCACCGGTAGTATCGCAGGACTTGCCACCGCCATTGTATCAGGCGGACCGGGTGCGGTTTTCTGGATGTGGGTAAGTGCCCTGCTTGGTATGACTACCAAGTATGCGGAAATTGCTCTTTCCATAAAATTTCGTGAAAAGAACGAAAAAGGCAGATATGTGGGCGGACCTATGTACTACATAAAGAACGGTCTCGGACCAAAGTTTAAAATCCTTGGAATTCTATTTTCGGTATTTGCAATGCTGGCTTGTCTGGGTACAGGAAATGCCACACAGAGTAACTCTATTGCAATAGCTCTTGAGGATTTTGTTCCCACATGGGTAACAGGTATTGTGCTTGTAGTGATTTCGGCGGCAGTTATTCTGGGCGGTATGAGAAGAATTGCTTCTGTCAACGAAAAGCTTGTGCCTTTCATGGCGATGTTCTATGTGGTTTGCTCAGTTGTATGTCTTATAATAAATGCAGAAAAAATCCCTGCAGCCTTTGCACTGATATTCAGAGAAGCCTTCAATACCAAGGCGGCACTTGGCGGTGCGGCAGGCTATGGAATAATGACAGCTATGAAATTCGGCTTTTCCAGAGGTGTATTTTCCAACGAAGCAGGTCTTGGAAGCGCACCGATGGCGCATGCGGCATCCTCGGCAAAGACACCTGTCCAGCAGGCTCTCTGGGGTATGTTTGAAGTGTTCTTTACCACAATAATCATCTGCACCTGCTCTGCACTGGTAATTCTCACTACAGACTTCTGGCACACAGGCACGGCAGACGGAGCACTTCTCAGTATCCGTTCATTCAATGCCATCATTCCCGGTATCGGAGGTGTGGGTGTAACCCTTTCTACCATATTCTTTGCCCTTTCCACCATTCTTGGCTGGGCATACTACGGTGAGGTTTGTATGGAGTTCCTCACAAACAAGAACCATAAAACTGTGGTAATATACAGGGTTATTTATATAGCCTTTGTATATGTCGGAGCAGTGGGAAATCTGGACCTTATATGGAGTATATCCTCCACGATGAACGGCCTTATGGCTATACCTAACCTTATTGCCATAATCGGACTTATCCCTGTTATCAAACAGATAAATGACGAGCATTTTAATGCGCAGATTAAATAACATTATTAAGGGAATGAAAAAAACATTGATTCTTTTTTTCCTATTCCCAAAGGTTCAAACGGGACTGTAAAAAAACGAATCAATTTTTTTTACAGTCCCTATTTTGTGGTTTTTGTCGGTTTTGAAAAGAAAATTTGTTAATAATTCTCAAAAAGCGGAACATATTACAAAAATCAAGGAACTATAAGCCTTTTTTTTATATGGGATATTTGATAGAATATAATCAGTAAATTATGGGTTTTGTGCCCGATTATTATTAAATTTTCAGGAGGAATTAAAAATGGGAAAACAGACATCTGATTTCAGGTATAACACAGGTGCTACCAAGGTACCTTGGGCAGCAGTAGGTGAGAACTACAATGTTCACGACTTAATGGAAATTATCCGTTTCCTTATGCAGGGTGAAGGCAAGGAATACGACGATGCTTTGGAAGCTGTATGGAAGCAGGTTAAGAAGCTCGAGCCCCTCTCTACACCTCCCGGCAAGCTCTCCCTCGGCTCACAGGTAGAAAAGGCGGAAGCTGCCTGCAACGAATACCTCGGTACAGACACATCAACATTTGTGACAAATGCTACCGCAGGTTTTGAAATTGCATACAAATATGCTAATCTTAAGGAAGGCGACGAGGTTATCGTTCCTGCCATCACATTCGTAGCTACAATGGCTTATCCTCTCTCTATCGGATGTAAGCTTGTATTTGCCGATGTAGATCCCAGAACAATCAACATGGATCCTGCAGATGTAGCAAGAAAGATTACAGACAAGACAAAAATGATCGTTCCCGTACATATCGGCGGTTATCCTGTTGATCTTGATCCTATTATGGAACTTGCAAGAAAGCACAACATCCTCGTTCTCGAAGATGCTGCACACGGCTTCGGTGCTATGTACAAGGGCAAGAAGCTCGGTACAATAGGCGACTTTGCTGCATTCTCCATGCACGAAGTTAAGAATATCACTTCCTTTGGTGAAGGCGGTATCCTCACAACAACAGTTCCCGGCTTTGGCCCCGATATGAAGAGAGCTCGTTTCTTAGGTCTTGACTTTACTTGCCCCATCAAGGATTGGCTCTACAACATCACTCCAATCCCCGGTAAGGAAGGTCCTTTTGTGGCAGGTAACTCCTCCACAACAGAAATTCAGGGCTTAGGTCTTGCTCTTCAGGTTGCACGTAATGAAGAAATCATTGCTGCACGCCGTGAAGCTGCAACATATCTCACAAACAGATTTGCAGAGAACGATGCTATCATTCCTCAGCTTCTTGATACTGATGATATCAAACCTTCTTACCATATGTATCTTCTCCAGATTGATCCTGCAAAGGCAGGCGGAGACATTCAGGTTCTCAAGAAGAAGCTGGAAGAAAAGGGTGTTACCCAGATTGCACACTTCGGACCTCTCTACAGATTCAAGGTTGTACAGGATATGGGTTACAATTCTGACGAAATTGCAAAGACTTGCCCCAACTGTGAGGAAGTATTCTATAAGAGATTTACACACCTCCCCCTCTATGGTTTAAGTAAGGAGCAGGTAGAATATATGGCTGATGCAGTTCTCGAATCCGTAAAGGAAATGCAGGAAGGCAGATAAAATCATAAAAAGGCATAGGTCTGTAAAAATACCTTTTTACAGACCTATGTTTTAAGAAAATAAGAGGTGAATATAATGGCAAAAATTAAATGGGGTGTAATAGGCTGTGGCGGTATCGCATACAGAAGAACAATCCCCGGTATGATGCTCTCCGAAAACAGCGAGCTTGTAGCTGTTATGGATACAAATTTTGAAGCGGCAAAAAATGTCAAAGCAGAGTTTGGCGCAAAATATGCTTTCGAAACAGTGGAAGAGGTTCTTGCACTGGACGAAATAGATGCAGTATACATTGCAACACCTGTGTTCTGCCACAAGGAGCAGGCTATGGCAGCAGCTAAGGCAGGCAAGCACATACTCCTTGAAAAGCCTATGGGACTTACTGTGGCAGAATCCAAGGAAATTGCAGATTTCTGCAAGGCTCAGGGTATAAAGCTTGGTGTTGGTCTTATGATGCGTTTCTCTGCATACCATCAGAAGATGAAGGAGCTCATAGCAAACGGCGTTATTGGTGACGTTGTTTCTATGAGAGGTCAGCTTACCTGCTGGTATCCCGAAATTCCCGGAAACTGGCGTCAGGACAAAACCCGTTCCGGCGGCGGTGCTCTTATGGATATGGGTATCCACTGTATCGACCTTCTCCAGTACATTTCCGGCACAAAGGCGGTGACCGTTACAGGCTTTAGTCAGAATCAGACCTTTGGTTACACAGCCGAGGATTCCGGCGCTGTTCTTATGAAGATGGATAACGGTGCTACTGCATATGTTGACTCCAACTTCAATATTCCCGACAATGCCGCAAAGTGCCGCATTGAGTTCTACGGAACAAAGGGTTCAATCCTCTCCGAGGGAACAATCAGTCAGGTAGAAACAGGCGAGATTGTACTTACAACCTCCGATGACACTGCAGGCTACAACGCTAAGCAGAACAGAGAGGACGGAGACGGCTCCGTTATTGTTGAGGTAGTAACAGGCAATATGTATGAAAAGGAAATTTCCTCTTTCGCAAATGCCATCATAAATGATACCGAACCCGAAATCACCGCTTGCGATGCAATAAATGTACAGACAATTGTAGAAAAAGCATACGAAGCATCGGCAGAGGGCGTATATAAAAATATATAAAAAAACATACAAAAACAGATGGGTGCAAAAATTCAACGATTTTTGCACCCATCTGTTTTTTATACTTATTCGTAATCTACTACATTTACCCAGCTCAGCAAAAATTCTCTTTCGTGTGCATTGTCTTTCACAGACTGAGATGCTGCAACAATAGGCATCCACTTCTGAACATATTGTTTTGCGGTGTCGCTTTTTTTGCAGAAAAGGTTAAGATACTTTTCTGCATTTTCCGTATCTCCGTCAAGACAGAACAAAAGATATGTTCTTGCAACATCGGCAGAGGCATTTCCCTGAGTGGCATGAGACCAGTCAATGATGTAGGGAGTGGAATCCTTTGCAATTATGATGTTGGAGGGGTTAAAATCTCCGTGGCACACCTTTGTATGCTTGGGCATACCCTCAAGTCTTGTGTGGAGCTCATAGCGAGTAGTGGCATCAAGCTTGGATTCGCTTATTTTTCTGTTCATTTTGTCTTTGAGCTTATTTAACAGCGGGCATTTTTTGGAGTGAACTTCAAGCTGTAGATCCACAAGAAGTTCGAGGTATTTATCCATATTTTCAGGCTTCTCTTTCATAATCTGTGCAAGAGTTTTCCCTTCAATATAATCATATATTATAGCCCACTTTCCGTCTACTGTGGTTACTTCGTGTATTTTTGGGATATTAAGACCTGTATTCTCAATTCTCGCCTGGTTGAGAGCTTCGTTGAGAACATCAGCTTTTGAATATTCTTTGTCAAAAAGCTTTATACACTTGTCTCCGTCACGGTAAATGGTTTTATGCTTTCTTTCCGCTATAATAGTATCAAGTTTCATATTGTTGCCCTCCTTATTTTCTGACTGCCTTTTTGGGGGCAGTTTTTTGTGTTCCGTAATATGCGTTAAGGTACATCTGCTTTATTTCCGACATAAGAGGATATCTGGGATTAGCTCCCGTGCACTGGTCGTCAAATGCCTGTTCTGTCATTTCGTCAAGATTGTCGAGGAACACCTTTTCATCTATGTCGTAATCCTTTATGGTTGCCTTGATGCCTACCTTCTGTTTAAGGTCATTTATGGCATTTATAAGTGCCTCCAGCTTATCCTCATCGGTTTTGCCGCCAAGACCAAGATAATCTGCAATTTCGCCATAGCGGCTGAGTGTGTGGGGATGGTCATACTGGGAGAATGTTCCCATTTTTACAGGTGTTTCCGATGCATTGAAACGAAGTACTTCTTCTATCATAAGTGCATTTGCAACACCGTGGGGCAGATGGTGAAAGGCACCCAGCTTGTGTGCCATGGAATGACACACCCCAAGAAATGCATTGGCAAATGCCATACCCGCCATTGTTGCCGCATTTGCCATTTTTTCTCTGGCATCTGTGTCGGTGCTTCCGTTTTCGTATGCTCTGGGCAGGTATTCAAACACAGTTTTGAGGGACTTCAGAGCAAGAGCATCTGTATAGTCGGTTGCAAGCATTGCGGCATATGCCTCAAGGGCGTGAGTTACTGCATCAATACCCGATGCTGCTGTAAGTCCTTTTGGTGCCGACATATGAAAATCGGTATCTATTATTGCCATATCAGGCATAAGTTCATAGTCTGCAAGGGGATATTTGATTCCGGTTTTCTCGTCGGTAATAACTGCAAAGGGAGTTACCTCGGAGCCTGTTCCTGCAGAGGTTGGAATAGCGATAAAGTATGCCTTTTCGCCCATCTTCGGGAATGTGTAGATACCCTTTCTGATGTCTATAAAACGCATTGCCATATCCATAAAGTCAGCTTCAGGATGCTCGTAGAGTACCCACATAATCTTGGCGGCATCCATTGCAGAACCGCCTCCGAGAGCTATGATTGTATCCGGCTTAAAGGATGCCATTTGCATAGCACCGCTTTTTGCATTGTAAAGTGTGGGGTCAGGCTGAACATCAAAGAAGGTCATATGAGCGATACCCATTTCGTCAAGCTTATCGGTAATGGGCTTGGTATAGCCGTTTTCGTAAAGGAAGGTATCTGTTACGATGAATGCCCTCTTTTTGCCCATTACATTTTTAAGTTCATCAAGGGCAACAGGCAGACAGCCTTTTTTGATATATACCTTTTCAGGTGCACGGAACCAAAGCATATTTTCCCTTCTTTCTGCTACTGTTTTGATGTTGATAAGGTGCTTTACACCTACATTTTCCGATACGGAGTTTCCACCCCAGGAGCCGCATCCCAGTGTGAGGGACGGAGCAAGCTTAAAGTTGTAAAGGTCGCCTATACCACCGTGGGATGATGGGGTATTTACAAGAATACGGCAGGTCTTCATTCTGTTTGCAAAGGTAGTCAGCTTTTCCTGCTCGGTTATTTCGTTGAGATAAATTGAGGATGTGTGACCAAAGCCGCCATCTTCAACAAGCTTCTCAGCTTTGTCCAGAGCATCCTCGAAATCTTTGGCTTTATACATAGCAAGTACAGGAGAGAGCTTTTCGTGAGCAAATTCTTCGGAAATATCCACAGACTCTACCTCGCCAATCAGGATTTTGGTATCCTCGGGAACAGTAATTCCTGAGAGTGTAGCTATGGCAAAAGCGCTCTGTCCTACAATTTTTGCATTGAGAGCACCGTTTATTATGATGGTTTTTCTTACCTTTTGAATTTCATCAGCATCTAAGAAATAACATCCTCTTTTTGCAAATTCGTCTTTTACTTTTTGGTATATATCTTTCAGAACAATAACGGACTGCTCCGAAGCACATATCATTCCGTTATCAAAGGTTTTTGAATGAATAATGGAGTTTACACCAAGGATTATATCCGCAGAGGAGTCTATGATTGCAGGTGTGTTTCCTGCACCGACTCCCAGAGCGGGCTTTCCGCTGGAGTAAGCAGCTTTTACCATACCGGGGCCTCCGGTGGCAAGAATAATATCTGCTTCCTTCATAACGGTATTTGTCATGTCAAGAGAGGGGACGTCAATCCAGTCTATGATGCCCTCGGGAGCTCCTGCTTCCACTGCTGCTTCCAGAACAAGCTTTGCAGCGGCAATTGTGCAGTTCTTGGCTCTGGGGTGAGGAGATATTATAATTGCGTTTCTGGTTTTGAGTGCGAGAAGGCACTTAAAAATTGCGGTTGATGTCGGATTTGTGGTGGGAATAACTGCCGCAATTACGCCTATCGGCTCCGCTATTTTCTTAATGCCGTATGCCTTATCTTCCTCTATAACACCGCAGGTTTTGGTGTTTTTGTAGGCATTGTAGATATACTCGGAAGCATAGTTATTCTTTATAACCTTGTCTTCCACGATACCCATTCCGGTTTCTTCCACTGCCATTTTTGCCAGAGGAATTCTTGCCTTGTTTGCGGCTGATGCTGCCTTTAAGAATATTGCATCCACCTGCTCCTGAGTGTAGGTGGCAAAGAGTTTTTGAGCTTTTCTGACTCTTTGGATGGCATCTTCCAATTTTTTTGTGCTGTCTGTGATTTCATATGCTTTACTGTTCATTGTTGCATCCTCCCTGATAGATTTTATGAAATCATTCTAACATTTATAATTTGGCTTTGGAATTCTTAAAATGTTAAATCGGTGTTATCAAAATTGATAACACTCCAAAAAAAGCCGTGAAACAAGATTTTGCCTCTTGTTTCACAGCCTGAAAAAACAATTCACACCAAACATCTAGGAATTAAATATTGCCTCTCTTGCTTTAAAGAGCTCATCCATAAATTTTCTGTCGAGTTCAGTCAGCTTATATCCCGTTTTGTATATCAGAACATCTTTGTATATCTTTTTGTTTTCTTCGCATTTCCTGCATACAAGGTCATATCTTTTGAGCAGTGCATCCGGTACGGGGGATACCCACATAAATGTATTGGGGTTTTTGCACAGAAGTTCAAACTGGCTTGCTCTTTCAAAAACAAAAATCCGCCTGTCAATATTGTCGGGAAGCTCTTCCTTTACTACCTTGGATACAGGCATCGAAGGTACATATGGGTCTGCGTGGGCAATTTCTATATAATCTCTGAGGTCGTCAAAGGATATATTTTCCTTAATCGCCAGAGGGCAGTCCTTATTCATTATGAGTGAATAGGTAAATTCTGTAACTACCTCATGGGAGAAGCCTTTTTCCTCCAACATGGTTTTGAAATACATATCATAGTTTTTGGCATAACGCACTATTCCCAGCTTGTAGTCGTGGTTGACCATGTTGTGTATAGCTCGTTGAGAATTAGTTTCTTTATAGAAGATTTCTGCAGCATCCTTTGTCAGCGATTTGGAAAATTCCGAAAAAGCATCCGAAATGTAGCATGCTCTCGGAACGGAAATGGAAAACCTCTGCTTGCAGGGTGCTCCGTCTTTATAAAATTTTTCAACCTGATTAATCTGTTGCAAAATTCCCTTGGCATAGCCGATAAATTCCTCTCCCTCTGCAGTCAGACACATGCCTTTGGCACTGCGGTCAAATATGGTTATTCCAAGATCCAGTTCAAGCTCTTTGATGGAACGGCTCAGGTTTGGCACAGCAACAAGAAGAGTTTCGGATGCTTTGTTGAGGGAGCCTGCCTTTGCAACCTCCAGAGCGTACTTCATATGCAAAATATTCAATGTTTTCACCTGCAATTTTAATAAATATATTTTGACTATATCACATTTTTTTGAGAACTTCAACACTATCTGCAAATAAAGTGCACTTGACAAAAAATATTGCATCAATTATAATTGTAGACAGGATGGTGAAATGGTATGAAAGAAAGCAGTACACTTAAGTACATAGCAAAAGAACTGGGTTTTTCTGTTTCCACTGTTTCCCGTGCACTAAACGGCAAGACTGTTGTTAAGGAAGCAACAAGACAGCGTGTTCTGGAAGCTGCAAAAAAATACAACTATATGCCAAATGAGGTTGCCCGCTCGTTGCAGAAATCTGCAACGGAAACAATTGCGGTTGTTCTTCCGGACGTATCGGAGACGTTTTTCGGTACTATTGTAAAGGAGATAGAGAGAGTAGTGGCAAGGGCAGGGTATATGATTATTCTTGCAGATACTCACGAAAAAGCGGCAAAGGAGCAGAAATATCTGGATATGCTTTTTAAAAGGCGTATAGATGCTCTGGTGCTTGCAACCGTTGACCTTAGCGGTGATTCGGTGCGTACATTCATTGACCGTGGTGTTCCCGTAGTTTTTATAGACAATGTTCCTGAGCTTGACGCAATAGATGCAATTACTGTTGATAACAGTAAGGCAAGCCGTATGGCAGTTGAGTATCTTTGCTCCTGCGGTCATACTGATATTGCGACAATAATAGGCTCAAATGAAGAAACAACAGGTACAGAGAGATTAAGCGGATATAAGAGGGCTATCAGTGACAATAAAATTCCCTTTGACAGCTCTCTTGTGGCTTTTGGTGACTATAAGCAGGAATCGGGATACAGTGCTATGATTTCTCTTCTTGATAACAGAGTTGATAGACCATTTAGTGCGGTTTATGTTACAAGTGAAAAGATGACCTACGGTGCAATGCGTGCAATCCGTGACAGAGGTCTTTGCGTTCCCGATGATATATCGGTGGTTGGCTTTGATATACACAATCATACCGATGACAGAAGGCAAAAGATTACCACTGTTGTTCAGCCTGAGGAACTGATCGGGCAGAGAGTGGGAGAGATACTACTTAAAAGGCTTTCGGGAGATAATTCTGAATTATGCAGGGAGCTCCTTGAGCCTGCTCTTGAAAAAGGCGATACAGTAAAGAAATTACATAAATAAAGAAGAATATATCCAAAGCGAAATTTGCAAAAATTTTGTTTTGGTATATATTTGCCAAAGTTTTGCAAACGTTTGCAAAGGAGAATATAATATGAAAATTGTAATAGGTTCCATACAGTGTGAGGGCAACAGCTTAACCCCCATTCCCACAAGATTTGAGGATTTTGATTATGCTGTTGGAGAGGCAATGTATGAAAAGGTAAAGGTAGTAGACTACCTTAAGAAAAACGGGTGCGAAATTGTACCCACAATATATGCTCACGCTCTCCCCGGCGGTGCAGTTGTTAAGGAGGATTTCCTTCGTCTTGTCCGTGAGCTTTGTGATGCCATTCCCACTGAGGGTATAGATGGCATATGGCTCTATATTCACGGGGCTATGTATGTGGAGGAAATCGGTTCGGGAGATACATATCTTCTCCGTATGGTAAGGGAAAAGGTGGGAGAGAACATTCCAATCTCCGTTGCTATGGATTTTCACGCTAACAATACCGACGAAATTGTGGAATTGTCAAACTGCATTACGGGCTTCCGTACAGCACCCCACACAGACCACAAGGCTGCACAGATAAGAGCAGCAAAGATGCTTATTGACTGTATTAATGAGGGTATTTTGCCAAAACCCCAGATGGCAAGGGCAAATGTAGTAATCTGCGGAGATGCTGTGCAGACTTCTCTTGAACCACTCAAAAGTATAATGGAAAAAGCGGAGGAAATGGAAAATACAATAGACGGTGTTATGGGTGTTCAGGTGTTCAACGGTCAGTCCTGGGTGGATGAGCCATTTATGGGACCCAGCTTTGTTGTAACACACAGAAACGATACAGAAATTGCAAAAAGCTGCGCCAAAGAGCTTGCAAAAATGTTCTATGATGCAAGATATGATTTTAAGTTCCTGATAGAAGCAGTAGAACCTGAGGAAGCACTAAGGCGTGCGATGGAATCCGATGTGCCCACATTCGTTTCCGATTCCGGAGACAACACAACCGCAGGCGCAGCAGGAGACAATGCCTATATGTTAAATAGGATATTGGAAATGGGTATTGAGGATATACTCGTTGCCGGTATAGCAGATGAGCCTGCCTGCAAAAAATGCTACGAGGCAAATATAGGGGACACCCTTACTCTTAAAGTAGGTGGCTCCCTTGCTCCCGACAGCGAGAGTGCAACCATAACAGGTAAGCTTATACACAGAGGCGATATAATTTCCTATACAGGAGCAAATGCAGGAGAGAGTGCCACACTGGACTGCGGTAAGTTCACCATAGTCATTACAAAGAACAGAGCCGCACTTTGCAGACCGGATATATTTGAGTCCATTGACCTTGATTATACAAAGTTTAAAACAGTGGTGGTGAAGCTGGGATATCTTTTCCCCGAACTTGCCGAAGTTGCACAGAGGTCTATACTTGCGTTCACTCCCGGAAGCTCCACCGAGAGACTTCAGGATATGGGACTTAAAAATATAAGAAGACCAATGTTCCCTTTGGATGATAATTTTATGTAATCGAAAGTAAATGCATATCTCTTTGGTATGAATTACTTTTGCCATAAACACAAAAATATTTTTATAAGGAGGTTTTTACCATGGCATATTATAACATGGCGGAAACAGAAAAAAGAATTAAACAGGTAAGAGAAATTTTAAGAGCAAAAAATCTTGATGCAGCTCTCGTATACTTCGATGAGCTCAACATCGCAAACGGCTGGTACTTAACAGGTTGGTGCGGACAGTTTGAAAAAGGTTCCGTACTTATCCCCGTTGAAGGTGAACCCATCCTCCTTGGCGGTCCTGAGTCCGAACCTTTTGCAAAGATGAACTCTGCAATCACCAAGGTTCGTTGCTTCCCCGTATTTATGGTTCCCGACGAAGAATACCCCAATGCTACAATTATCAACTTTAATCAGCTTAACGAAGAGTTAAAGAGCGAGGGTACTAACCTTAAGAGAATTGGTTTTGTCGGTACTTCCACAATTCCTCATCAGGTATATTGCGACTTCGTTGCAGGCTTCGAGGGTGTTGAAATGGTAGACATCACAGATGAATACGAAACCCTTCGTGCATACAAGTCCTCCTGGGAAGTAGAACAGATTCAGAAAGCTACAGACCTCTGCGATCTCGCATATGACAAGATGATGGCGGCAATAAAGCCCGGTGCATATGAATTCGAAGTTGCAGCAGCAGGTGAATCCATCTGTCGTATCAATGGTGCAACAAGCTTTGCATACTCCACAATCGTAGGCTCCGGCGAAAGAGCAAAGGCAGTTGTTCCCACAGCTACCAACAAGGCTATGGAAGACGGCGAGCTTGTTATGATTGGTATTGCTCCCAGATTCAACGGATATGCAGGAACTTTTGGTGATACAATCCCCGTAAACGGTGTATATACACAGAAGCAGAAGGATCTTCTCAACCATATGAGAGAAACCTTCCGCCTTACAAAGGATATGTTAAAGCCCGGTATGTCCGGACGTGAAATCGATGTTCCCGGTCGTCTTTACTACGAAAAACACGGTCTTTCCGACTACATCGTGTGTCCCTTTGCTCATTCCATAGGTCTTATGGAGGCAGAAGCTCCCTTCTTCGGCCCCAATGGTGATTTTGTTCTCGTTCCCGGTATGGCTGTAATGGTTGATGTAAGCTTCTTCGGTCATCCCGACCTCCATGGCGGAAGAATTGAAACAGGCTTCGTTATTACTGAAGACGGCTGCCGTCCCTTCTCCCAGAAGATGTGCGACTACTTTATGAAGGATCTTTAATACGAATAAAAAGGAGATAAAACAATGGAAAAAGTATTAGGCTATACCAACTATATGTTCATCGATGGTGACCTCCCCGGCAATGGCGACGATATGAGCCTTCCCGGTCACGAAGCTATGATGATAACAAATAAAAATGAAAAAGATGCTCACATTATTGTGAACATCTACTTTGAGGACAAGGAGCCTGTTAAGGGACTTCACCTTACTGTTCCCGCCCAGAGGGTTATCTGCATAAGAATGGATCTTCCCATCTGTGAAGAAAACTTCCGGATTCCCGAAGGTCAGTATTCCTGCGAGCTCCAGTGCGATATCCCTGTTTGTGCCGCATTCGGCAGACTTGACCGCCGTCATAACCTTGGTTACTACACCACAGGTTACTGTGCAATCTGATTATGAAGAGATATGTTATGTACTCAGAGTTAAAGCCCGAAAAGGTTCAGGAATATGTGGAGCTTCATGCTAACCCCTGGCCCGAGGTGCTTGACATCATAAGAAAGAGCAATATCCGCAACTATTCCATCTCCATAAAAGGCAATATGCTTATTACATACTATGAGTATGTGGGAGATGACTTTGAAGCGGATAATAAGAAAATGGACGATGATCCGTATATGCAGAAATGGAGGAGTATTTCTTCGCCGTGTTTTGTAGGACATGAAACGAGGGAATACTATGATGAGTATACGGAAATCTTCTATACGGACTAATGGCGGGCTAACAAAAATAAACGCACCGAAAAGTGCAAGATAATAGTAATCTCACTATCAGTTTGAACTAAATTGATAGTGAGATTGTTTGCTTTTTAAAAATATTCCTTCATTACTTCCATTTCTGTTTTTGCATCCTCAAGTGCTTCTTTAAGCTGTTTTACGGAGCATCCTTCCGGAGCCATCATTATTGTTGCCGCCGCATTGTAGAGGGTTGGATAGAGCATTTCGTCTCCGCATTTTTCCGCTTCTTCTCTCATTTCATCGGTGAGAGCACGCACCTTTACAAACATCGTGTCGGCTTTTTGCATTGGAGCCAGAGTACCTATGAGTTCATCAATTTTCGCAATATATGCATCAATTATTTTTTTCAATTTATGTCACCTCAAATGATATTATAGTCAATGAATCAAAAAAAATCAATAACTTTCATCAAATATAAAAAATTGTTGACAACAATACAAAAGTATGTTATGATTTAGTAGAATTTGAATATTTTTTAAAGACTTTGAAGGAGAGTGCTTCTGCTGATGCCTTTTAGAGAGGTGACGGTCGGTGCAAGTCATTAAGGACAGGCAGGTAGCTGTAGCTCCCGAGTCGGAAGGAAGAAAGCTTACGGCAAGTAGAACCTTCCCGAGAATGCTGCGTAAGTGCATAGGGCTTGATGGAGCCTGAAGGGGTATCGGTTGTAATCACCGATGCAATTTGAGTGGTACCGCGGGTATTAGTTAATGACTCGTCTCAAAGACTTAGTGTAAATCTTTGGGACGACTTTTTTGTTTTCTCAAAGTATTCGAAAGGAGAAATCAATTATGAGCGAAACAATGACAGGCCTTGATTTCAAGATTAACGAGGTTGCTGCCAGAATCAAGGAAATGAGACAGATTGAGGGCATCTCTGCAGACACTATGGCTCGTCTCACCGGTGTAAGCCGTGAGGAATATGTTGCCTGCGAAGAGGGCAAGCACGACCTTAGCTTTGCCTTTATTTACAGATGCGCTCTTGCCTTTAAGGTTGGTGTAACAGATATTATCGAGGGCGAAAGTGCAAACCTCAAATCCTTCACCGTTACAAGAAGAGGCGAAGGACAGAAGATAGATCAGGCACACGGCATGGTTTACCACAGCCTTGCTTCCAACTTCAAGAACAGGGTTTCCGAGCCTCTGTATGTCAACTGCATTTATGATGAAAATGCAGAAAGACGCGATATTGACCTTACAACTCACGCAGGTCAGGAGCTGGACATCGTTCTTACAGGAAGCCTCAAGGTACAGATAGGCTCCCACAGTGTAGTACTTAATGCCGGAGATTCTGTTTATTTTGACAGTTCCACCCCCCACGGAATGATAGCCGTAGGCGGCACAGACTGCGAATTCTATGCAATAGTTCTCCACGGTGAGGAAAAGATTGTACATACCGAAGAAAAGGATATAATGAAAAATCCCAACTTCAAGCCTCACCAGTCCTACAAGAGGGTATATCACGACTTTATCGATACTGTTGAGGACGAAAACGGCTCATTGGAATCCATAAGCTTCAAAAATGAGGATAAATTCAACTTTGCTTACGATGTTGTAGACAAGATTGCGGATCGCAAGCCGGAAAAGCTTGCCATGGTACATCTTGACAAGTACAAAAACGAAACACGTTTCACATTCCTTGATTTCAAGAAGGAATCTGCAAGGTGCGCAAATTATTTTGAATCTATAGGCATCAAGCGGGGAAGCAAGGTAATGCTTGTTCTTAAGCGCCACTATCAGTTCTGGATAGCAATCCTTGCACTTCACAAAATAGGTGCAGTTGCAATTCCTGCTTCTAACCTTCTTCAGGAGCATGACTATGAGTATCGCTATGAGGCAGCCGAGGTTGATGCAATCCTCTGCAGTGCCGACGGTGACATAGCAAATCAGGCAGAGCTTGGCTCAAAAAATGCACCCTGCCTCAAGGAAAAGATTATTGTTGGCGGAAAAAAAGACGGCTGGCGTAATTTTGATGAAGAATACAAGGCATTCTCCGATGAGTATGAACGCAAAGACGATTCTCCTTGTGGTGAGGACGATATGCTAATGTACTTTACTTCCGGTACAACAGGCAATCCCAAGATGGCACTCCACAGCTACAAGTATCCTCTGGGACACTTCCACACTGCCAACTACTGGCACTGCGTAAATCCTGAGGGACTTCACTTAACCATTTCCGATACCGGATGGGCAAAGGCGGCATGGGGCAAGATTTACGGTCAGTGGCTTTGCGAAGCACCTCTCTTTGTGTATGACTTCGATAAGTTTGACGCTGCAGATATTCTGCCTCTCTTTGCCAAGTATCAGATTACTACTTTCTGTGCGCCCCCCACAATGTACAGAATGCTTATGAAAGAGGATATCTCCAAATACGATATGTCCTCGGTACAGCATGCCAATACTGCAGGTGAGGCTCTCAATCTTGAGGTTTACAAGCAGATAAAGAAGCTCACCGGCCTTAAGATTATGGAAGGTTTCGGTCAGACAGAAACCACTTGCCTTATCGGTAACCTCCACGGCAGAGAATATAAGCTCGGTGCGATGGGTAAACCCGTTCCCCTCTATGATGTGGATATAGTGGATCCCGACGGAAACAGTGTAGATGTGGGTGAAAACGGAGAAATCGTTATCCGCACCTCCGAAAGAGTACCCTGCGGTCTCTTTAAGGGATATTACAAGGATGAAGAGAAAACTGCGGAAGTATGGCACGACGGGCTCTATCATACAGGCGATGTTGCATACAAGGACGAGGACGGTTTCTACTTCTATGTAGGAAGAATAGACGATGTTATCAAATCCTCCGGTTACCGTATAGGACCTTTTGAGATAGAAAGTGTTATTATGGAACTTCCCTATGTATTGGAGTGCGGTGTATCTGCCGCTCCCGACGAGATTCGCGGTCAGGTGGTTAAGGCAAGCATCGTTCTTACCAAGGGCACCGAAGCCAGCGAAGAACTCAAAAAGGAAATTCAAAACTATGTCAAGGAGCATACCGCACCTTATAAGTATCCCAGAATTGTAGAATTCAAGGAAAGTCTTCCCAAGACTACAAGCGGTAAGATAATAAGAGCTAAGCTGTAAAAGTTAAAAGATGCAAATTGGATTTATTTCCGTTTGCATCTTTTTTGATTTCATTTTCCGATATTAATATGATTTTTTCGTGATATTGTTTGGTATAATAATATCAGAACAAATAATATTGAAAGGAAGATGATGGCATGAAGCTACTTACAAAAAAGCACATTGCGGATTTCAATGATCATCTTATAGCAGAAGAAAAGTCCGAAGCGACAGTGGAAAAGTACCTTAGGGATGTGCGTGCATTTTCTCAATGGCTTGGTGATGAGAAGATATGCAAACAAAAGGTTTTGGATTATAAAAAAGAAATTATAAAGAAATATGTGAAGATGCCGGAGTGATTGTTTCCAAGGTGTTTCCGCACAATCTCAGACACCTTTTTGCAAGGACATTGTATTCTCTGGAAAAGGATATAGTGAGATTATCTGATATTCTGGGACATTCCAGTATAAACACAACTCGTATATATACTGCAGAAAGCGGCGAGGAACACTGTCGGCAAATGAAAAAATTAGGATTGCTTTGCAGCACTGCACTGTTTGACAGAGGAGTTACAACTATCCGATACGGAGATGGTTATGGCAGCCTGATGGTATTGGGGAGTAATCTTAAACCTTACACCAAAAAAATCATATTGAAATAATGTGTAATGTGTACTATAATGAATGTAAATTCAAATGTATTGGGAGAATAACTCATGGAAAAAACCATTGTTTCAATATGTAAATTTTTGCTTTTACTCACAACGATTCTTGGACTGACAGCTATTGGTATGCATACACAGGCATCCTTCGGCTATATAGTTTCTCTCAAGGAAGCTCCCGTGATGCTTTTGTCTGATGAAAATTCAGCAAATTATATAGACGATACGCTCTATGCTGTGGAGAGTATTGATGAGGCATATAGAATATTTGGTGAGGAAAACATACAAGGATGCTTTCCTGACTTTGAGATGGAGCTTTTTGAATATCCTTTGACTCCCAATGACACATATTTTGGTTATCAATGGTGCCACAAAAGCATAGAGGCAGAGAAATCAAGAGCGAAAGGTCTCACCGGAAAAGGTGTGAAGATTGCCGTTATTGATACCGGCGTAGATGTGAACCATCCCGATTTTGAAGGATCTGTTTTTAAGCAGGGCTACAATTGTATGGATGGTGCAGAAGATGTCAATGACATAAACGATGTACAGGGACACGGAACAATGGTTACCGGATTAATGGCAGCTTGTATTGATAATGAATTTGGTATAGCCGGAATTGCAAGTGGTGTCACTGTTATTCCCATAAAAATTACGGATACTTCTACTTTCCCTTTTTCAATGCTTTTGAAAGGACTTAAAAAAGCTTTGGAAACAGATTGTGATATAATAAATATGAGCCTTGGAGGCTCTATAACAGATCCGCAGGCACTTGCTGAGCTTAAGGAATATATCGACGAGGCAGAGGAGAAAGGGATAATAATTGTTGCTGCTGCAGGCAACAGCGGACACACAGATAATGTGCTTAACTATCCCGCAGGATTTGATACTGTGATAGGTGTAGGTGCAGTGGACAAGAATTTGGTTGTTGCGGATTTTTCTCAAGAGAATTCCGGCGTTTTTATGTGTGCACCCGGAGCCGGAGTTTCCACACTTGTAAAAGACGGTGGTGCCGGAAGTGTTAGTGGAACATCCTTTGCGTCTCCTATTGTTGCGGCATCTCTTGCACTTGTAAAGCAGGCTTGTCCTGAGTATGACGGAGAGGATATGCGTACTCTCATCAGGAACACATCCGTTGATTTAGGTGATGAGGGTTATGATTTGAGCTATGGCTACGGTATGCTCAACTTGGGCAATATGATAGCCGGAATACAAAACCGGATACCCACCTTTGTTGTAACCGATGGAAGGAAAGATTCCGTTCCCCGAATACATATCCATAATAACAGAGCCGTAGCTTATGATGCACATCTTGTATTATCGGGTGATTTACTTGAAATTAAAGATATGAAATTTGAAAGTGGTGTAACCATTCTGGATAATATGGATGGAGTAGAAACTGTAATGCTGTGGGGTAATAATCTCAGACCGCTTATAAGAAAGTATTTTATGAAATAATCGAACAAATAAATTTTAAAAAAATAAAGTAAAATTTGTAAAAAAGCCTTGACAACCCGATGTTTTTTTGGTATCATATCTAAGTGTTAAAAATATTGGGCTATCGCCAAGTTGGTAAGGCACCGGATTCTGATTCCGGCATTCGGAGGTTCGAGTCCTTCTAGCCCAGCCACAAAAAAGCAACCGTACATAGTACGGTTGTTTTTTTGTGCAGTAATTTAGAAAGGACTCGAACCTTGGGAAGGTGCGAGCGTAAAGAAAACAGTCCGGTGGACTGTTTTTAGGGAGCAGCCCGAAGCCCGGTACCGAAATGCGAAGCATTTGGGTGGGCAAGGGTAGCAGTTTGCGAAGCAAAGTGTATCAGTCCTTCTAGCCCAGCCACAAAAAAGGGGGAGTTTTTAAACATCCCCTTTTTTTGTGCAGTAATTAGAAAGCGTTTATATAATCTCAAATTCCATCTCATTATATTTTGACATTATTTCCATTTTTGAAATAGAAATTTCGTAAGCGGTTTTAGTGACGGTTTCCGTTTCGCTTATTCTCTTCTGATAGTCACGGCTCTGTATTCTGCCGTATATTTTTATGTTTTCGCCCACCTCAAGATTACCTGCAAAACGTGCATTTCTTCCCCAGGCAATGCAGGGAATATAGTCGGATTTGTTATAGGCACGGTTCACCGCCACAAGCAGGTCTGTGATTTCTCTGCCAAAGGGTGTTGTGCGATACACAGGCTTTTTGCACAAAAATCCGTTTAAGTAAATGCTGTTGGGATTTTTAAAGTTGACTTCCTCGGGAGTCATATTTATGTCTCTTGCAAATACCGTCAGCATAAGGCGGTTGCCGTTTTCTGTGTAGTTATTGTAGGAGCGGAACTGCCCTGTCACACAAACCGTATCGCCTCTGGATATGCTTATATCCTGAAGAAGCCTTTCGGATATAGTGACATTGATAAGATCCGAAATATCACTTAATCTCATAACTCTTATTACAAACGAATAGAATCCTTCGCCGTAAACCTCATGGTTGAATTTAAGGTCGGTTTCCACCGTACCTGTAAGTACAACCTCGTTGTTTGGTATGTTATCTGTTGTCATTAAAAAAGCACGCCCTTCCGAAAATAGTTGTAGCCGTTAAACAGGCTATATAATAGTTATATTCACAAAAAATTTTTTTATAACCAAAATGTAAATCTTTTGTGAAAAATTTTTCCAAACAGTTGCTAAATATTTTTTAAGAGCGTATAATTTTATTTATAATGGAGGTGTTTGT
>JAZQBI010000196.1:0-20162 GCA_045545635.1 Clostridia bacterium
CAAAAACCCCACCCCTTTGCGGACAAAGGGGTGGGTAAAAGAAAGGGGATATATAGTCTGCCTTGCAGACCAAGGCATACAACGATAGTTGTGTCGTCTTACTGAACGGACGGCATTTCTTCGCCAAGGACAAGCTCGATATCAAGCTTCTTGCCCTGACGGTAGACAGTCACGGTCATTTTGTCACCGGGCTGTTTTTTGTTTTTGATTTCATTTATGTCTTCGACGGTTTCTACTTTCTTGCCGTCGCAGGCAGTGATTATATCACCGATTTTTATTCCTGCAAGATATGCGGGAGAATCGGGAGTCATACTGGATACATAAACACCTACTGTAAGGTTTTCATAAACCTCGGCATCTCTTTCGGTTACGGCTCTTCCCCCGATACCGATTACAGGTCTGCCTCTTACATAGCCGTTATCTATAAGGTCCTCTATGATAGGCTTTGCTTCGTCAATGGGAATGGCAAAACCAAGTCCCTCAAGAGAAGAAGAGGATATTTTTGCTGTGTTTATACCGATAAGCTGTCCGTAAGCATTGACAAGTGCTCCGCCGGAGTTACCGGGATTTATGGCAGCATCTGTCTGAATGAGGTTAAGCTGCTTATTATCAATAGTTACACTTCTGTTAAGACCGCTTATTATACCCTGAGTGGTGGTACCGGCAAATTCCTGACCAAGGGGGTTACCGATGGCAATGGCGGTATCTCCGACCCTGAGCTGAGAGCTTTCGCCCATTTTTGCAAAGGGAAGCTCGGAGGCATCAATCTTAAGAACTGCAAGGTCTGTACGGCTGTCTGTGCCTATAACCTTGGCTGTGTAATTCTCGTTGGTATTTAATATTACCTTGACTTCATTTGCATTTTCTATAACATGGTTATTTGTAACAATATATCCGTCGGAGCTTATTATTACACCGGAACCGCTGCTGCTCTGTTCCTGCGGAGTTTCAAAACCAAAGAATCCGTAATATCCGTATGTTGCAGTGCTCTTGCTGACAATACCAACAACTGCAGGACCTACCATATCCACAATTTCGGGAGTGGTAAGAGCTTCGTTGCCGTCCTTATCTGCAATGGCTTTGGCTACAACCTTGGAACCGGCTTTCTTTTCTCCATCGCCCTTTTCCTCAATAACATCGGCAATAAGGCGTTCTTCCTTTATATAGTCTATCGCCTTGGGGATGTAGATACTTCCCGTTACGGAAACTGCCGCTGTAAGCACAATCGCCGCCACAAAAGCATACACGGGAATTCTCTTTTTGGATTTCTTCTGTTTTGTATCTGCATTGTAAAATGCATCACTGCCGTAAGGAGTGTATTCAGCATCAGATTGACTTTCGCTTGTATCATTTTGAGCGTACTCAGTATAATCGGATTGCTTTTCATACCCAAAATCTGCATTTTCGGAGGCAGGCTCTTCAAAGGAGTCATTACCTTCGTTTCTTATGTCATCATCGCTTTGATATGAGTATTTTGTTTCATCTGAAGATGTGTTTGACATATTGTTTTCAAAATCATCTTTAAACCATTTATATTCATCCATAAAAATTCTCCTTTCCTGTCAGAGGACTTACTGTGATTTTATCATAACACAGTTTTTTTAATAAACTATGAATAAAATGTAAAAAAAATCATAATTCTTTTTCAGGTCCCGCAATGGGAAGTGTAAAAGTAAATACCGTCTCTTCGTCAACACGGCTGCTGACATTTATCTCTTCGCCATGCATATTGATGATGCGCTTTACGATATAGAGTCCAAGTCCCGTGCCGCTTCTCTCTGCACCTCTTGATTTATCCGCTTTATAGAATCTGTCCCAGATATTTTTAAGGTCTCCCGGATCTATTCCGTGTCCGGTATTTCTTATGGATATATACACCTTATCCCTTTTGGGAGTTATGTCTATGCTGATTCTACCCTCGGGAGGAGTGAATTTGACAGCATTATTAATAAGATTTACAAGAACCTGCGTTATACTGTCCCTGTCGGCATTAACCATAAGCTTTCCGTCATCTATGTTTAAGGATATATCAAAATTCTTAGCGGTTATCATCATCTCAAACTTGATAAGTGTCTGACGCATAAGCTCATTAATATCAAAGTTTGTCCTCTCCATCTTGAACTCTCCGTTTTCCATACGGGTAACCTGCAAAAGACTTGTGATAAGTCTGGAGAGCCTTTTGGATTCCGAAAGGACAACATCAAGATATTCCTTGTGGTTTTCCTCCGGAATTGTGCCGTCAATCATCCCCTCAACAAAACCGGAAATAGTTGTTAGAGGAGTCCTGAGCTCGTGAGATACATCGGAAATAAAGCCTTTTCGCAGATTTTCAAGATTTTCCAGCGAATACGCCATTTCGTTTATGTTATGGGCAAGCTCGCCCAGCTCATTATCCGAAGAGTATTCAACTCTTTTTTTGAAATTACCCTTGGTAAACTCCTTTACTGCTATATTCATCTTTCCTATGGGACTTGTAATTTTGATTGACAAAAATCCGAACAGACAAACCGAAAGTATCATTGCGATAATAAGCGCAAAAAACATACGGTTGGTCACAAATCCGTAAACACTTTTAACCTCCGGAATAAGCTGATTGAACATAACTCCGCCAAAAATCTCGTTTCCGTTTTTTAAAGGTGCACCGACAGTGAGAATTTTGTTGCCGTACTGATCCTTGAAGATATTTACCGAAACAAGATTTTCGCCCCGAAGCACCGGCTTTGTTACCCGTTCCGTCACGGAATCAAATTCGTCAGTGTCTTCATTTTTTCCTGATTGGGCAAGGATTATTCCGTTGTTATCAAAAACCGTAACGGAGGACTCTGTGGAAGAGCTTACAGTGTCTATTATGTTCTGATACATAATATCCATCATGTCGTTACGGTGTGTAAAGGCATAGTAGGTGGAATCCTGAATATCCTCTATATTATTCATAAGAACCTTGGATTTCTGCACTATTGCAAAGCTCTCCAGATAGGAAGTGAAATAGAATATCATTCCCACAAACAGAATACCTATTGTCAGAAAGCTGTAAAACACAAGGTTTACAATTATGCTTTTTTTCAATACTATTTCACCTCAAATTTGTAGCCGACTCCCCATACGGTTTTGAGAGACCACTTGTCACTTACTCCCTCTACCTTTTCTCTAAGGCGTTTAACATGTACATCGACAGTTCTGGAGTCGCCAAAATACTCATAACCCCACACCTCATCCAGAAGCTGATCTCTTGTAAACACCTTGTTGGGGTGTATGCAAAGATAGTGAAGAAGCTCAAGCTCCTTTGGAGGTATCTCCATGGTTACTCCGTCAATTACAACTTCGTAAGTACTCATATTTATGGAAAGCTTATCAAAGCTTACCTCTTCGTCAACATCTCCGTTGCCGTCACTTCTGCGGAGGACCGCCTTCAGCCTTGCCACAAGCTCCTTGGGTTCAAAGGGTTTAACCACATAGTCATCGGCTCCAAGCTCAAGTCCCAGTACCTTGTCTATGGTTTCGCCCTTGGCTGTAAGCATTATAACAGGTATACGGCTTGTCTTTCGGATTGTCTTTAGTACCTCAATTCCGTCAATGCCCGGCAGCATGATGTCGAGTATTACTGCCGATGGTTTGATTTCCTCCACAAGCTTTACTGCGGAAATACCGTCAAAGGTGCATTTAACCTCGTAACCCTCTCTGGTAAGGTAAAGTCTCAGAAGCTCGCATATGTTTTTGTCATCATCTACTACTACAAGTGTATTATTAACCGGCATTTTTCTCTGCCTCCAATCTTTCTGCATTCAAAAAACTTATAACAATAAGTGCCAGAAGCGGTCCTATAATCATTCCCGATACGCCTATAAGCTTAAATCCCATATACATTGACACAAGAGTTATTATGGGATGCATACCAAGCTGACCGCTGAGCACTCTGGGTTCTATAAAATGTCTCAGCACCAGTACCACTACATAAAGGCTCACAAAGCCTATTGCCCTAAAGTAATCTCCCTGAATGAGATATATAAAAGCCATAGGGTTAAGCACAAGTCCTGTACCCAGCACCGGAATGGCATCCACAAGGCTTATTACAAAAGCAAGCAAAATAGAAAACTCAACCTTCATAACTGCAAATCCCGTAAGAAGCACTACGAAAACTACCGCCATAATAATAAGCTGTGCCTTGATGTAGCCGCTGAATGCCGTGGAAAAAATCTTCCGGATTCTTCTTAATTTGTCAATTATAGCGGGCGATACAAATTTCTTGATTTCCTCCCGAAGTCCTTTCTCGTCATAGCTCATAAAGTAAATTGACATTATAAACACAACGGTGAATATAAGTGCCGAGGGAAGCTTACCGGCAGCGCCGCCAAGCTTTGGAAGAGCACTTTTGAGTGCGGGAAATATCAAATCCTCCACATCAAAATTATATCCCTCCACCAAAGGAAAAATAAGATTCCTTATTTTTTCCGGAAAAGCATCTATTATGTCCCATATAAACACTGGCAAGCCGTCTCTTGTGTCCGAAAACATTCCGGTGATGGTCTGAACCTCACCGATTACCGCCTTTGACACAAAGTAAACAGCAAAGCACAGACCTGCCAATACAATCAGCATGGAGATGAGAACACCTATTCTTTTATGAATATGAAATTTTTCAAGCAGCTCCGCAATCGGTCTTATTATAAGCGATATTATCCAGGCAAGCAAAAACGGAAACAGGCATGTAACAGCCTTTGGCAGGACAATTATAACCGCAAGTATAATAAGAAGTGCATACACCAGTCTTACAAGATTTGTAAGGGCGTCGTTATTTTTTAGAGAACCCATAAAATCATCCTTTTAGTTATTTACAAATTTTTCCATAAGAAGATGGCCTTCGGAAATCACTGTTCCGCTTTTTTGTGCCTCATCCTCTGTGTAAGAAGCGGCTGTTCCGTTAATCTCACAGGTACTGTCGTAAATTATATAGGGAACGCTGTCTCTTGTGTGTGTACGAAGTGAAAGGGGTGTCGGATGGTCAGGAAGAATGAGCATACGATAGTCAATACCGCTTTTTTCCAGGTCTTCTTTTATGTATTTTACAATTTTTTCATCAATCAGTTCGATTGCTTTCACCTTGTTTTCCACCTCGTGTCTGTGTCCGCACTCGTCGGGACCTTCAAGATGGATATACACATAATCGCTTCCGTTTTTAAGAGCATTCAATGCGGCATCTGCCTTGCCCTTGTAGTTGGTGTGGTAATTTCCTGTGGCACCTTCAACATCCACTACATCGAGACCTGCACAAAGACCTATGCCCTTTATAAGGTCAACGGCACTTATAACAGTTCCTTTCATTCCGTATTTTTCGGTGAAGTTTGAAAGAAGAGGTTTCTTTCCCTCACCCCATATCCATATGGAGTTGGCTTTTTTGAGTCCTCTCTTTGCTCTTTCCAGATTTACAGGGTGGTTATTTAATATGTCAAAGCTTCTTACCATCATATCATATATGATTTCGCTTCCCTCACCCTTGGGGATATAGTCCCCTACCTTTCTTTCCAGTATGTCGTGAGGCGGTGTAAGGGTAAAAGCATATGGGCCATTATCCCAAACCATAATGTGTCTGTAGCTTACTCCGGGATAGAAAGAAAACTTATCGTTTGCAAAAGCATCATTCACTGCAGAAATAAGCACCCTTGCTTCCTCGGTTGTTATTTCGTCGGAGCTATGGTCTATGACGGTCTTATCCTCATATGCACCATCCTCGGAAAGAGTAACAAGATTACAGCGGAAGATAATATCCGTATCCTTCATATCCACGCCTACGCTTACTGCTTCAAGGGGAGAGCGTCCCGAATAGAATTCAAGAGGATTGTAACCCATAGCGGCAAGATTTGCCACGTCGCTTCCGGGAGAAAGAGTTTCCGGTACGTTGAATACATGTCCTGTTTCACCCTTTGATGCCATATAGTCCATACAAGGCTTGTTTGCACACTCAAGAGGTGTTCTTCCGCCAAGCTCGTCTACCTTGTAATCTGCCATTCCATCGCCTAATACAACAATATATTTCATAACTGCCTCCAAAAATTATATTTCTTCAAATATATTATGCAACAAAAAACATCAAAAATCTACCCCTAAATAAAAAATTTAATAATTTTAATAAAATTTTTACAGTTGTATTTATTTCAGTGTTGAATTTGGAGAATTAATATAGTATAATATATATACTATTCAGTAAAGGAGTGCATAATTATGATACTTGTAACAGGCGGAGCAGGATTTATAGGAAGTCACACCTGCGTTGAGCTTATAGAAGCAGGATATGAGGTTGCAATTATTGACAATCTCTGTAATTCCAAAAAGGAAAGTATTGACAAAATCCAAAAGATAACAGGAAAAGAAGTTAAATTCTACGAAAATGATTTGCGTGATGAAGATAGCGTAAGAAAGATATTTACGGAAAATAAAATCGATGCAGTAATTCATTTTGCAGGGCTTAAGGCTGTAGGAGAATCCGTGTCTATGCCATTGGAGTACTATGACAACAACATTATGAGCACTCTTGTGCTTTGCCGTGTCATGAGAGAGTTCGGCTGTAAAAAGCTTGTGTTCTCGTCTTCAGCGACAGTGTACGGCAATCCCCACACTGTTCCCATCAAGGAAGATTTCCCCAGATATACCACAAACCCCTACGGAAGCACAAAGCTTATGATTGAGGACATTCTCACAGACCTCCACACCTCGGATAACGAGTGGTCAATTGTTCTGCTGAGATACTTTAACCCCATCGGTGCTCACAAGAGCGGCCTTATTGGGGAAAACCCCAACGGCATCCCCAACAACCTTGTTCCATACATAGCACAGGTTGCAATAGGAAAGCTTGACCACCTGAATGTCTTTGGCGATGACTACCCCACAAAGGATGGTACGGGAGTAAGAGACTACATCCATGTGGTTGACCTTAGCAAAGGTCATGTAAAGGCTCTGGAAAAAGCAGGCAGCTGCACCGGAGTTAATGCATACAATCTCGGAACAGGCAACGGCTACAGTGTGCTTGAAGTTGTGAAAGCATACGAAAAAGCCTGCGGCAGAGAGGTAAAATACGAAATCGCTCCAAGACGTCCGGGAGATATTCCCGAGTGCTATGCCGATACAGAAAAATCTTTTAAGGAACTCAACTGGAAGGCAGAACTTGGAATAATAGAAATGTGCGAGGATTCCTGGAGATTTACACAGAATAATATTTAATTTTTAAAAAACTTAAGGCTATGGCAATTTGGGTTGCCATAGCCTTTTTTTTACTCAAAAATCCACATCCGCCATAAGGCTTGCCTCATACAGAATATCGGAAAAATCTCTGTTACTGTTCCAGAGTATCTCACCTGCGATAGCACAGGCAAGATTTATCCTCTCTTCAAGCACGCCTGCCTCAAGCAGGTGCTGAAGCATGGTTTCGCCTTTGGTGTTGCGGCGTATTATTTCCACAACTTCTCTTGCTTTCTCGCCGTTTTTCATCCATAGGAGATTCCGTATTCTCCAGAATCTGGATTTGGAATCATACTGATTTTTTACATGACGCGGAGCCCACACACCCATATCAAAGGTACCGAACTGGTGTTCAAAACTACGCCACTCAAGGTTTGAAAGCCCCTTTAACACTCCGGAGAATTTTTCATTTTCTCCTCGGAGGTTTGTTATTTTGTCGGTGAAAACCATGGTTTGCTCGTATTCATCAAGGCAGAGAGGAGTATATCCCCAAGGAAAAGCACCGCAATCCTCCCAGGTTATCTCAATATCCGGATTTACCTTTGCCATTTCATCAAGATAGTTCTTTACACTGGTTGCATGAAGTCCGAACTGTATTCTTATATCCCCAAATCTTGCACGGAACTTTTCCGAAACGGTATTTACAAACCAAGTGGCAGTTTGTGCAATGTTGGTTCCGTCCTTGCTGTCCTCCTTGGTCTCCGTAAAGGTCTGGAAGTATATGCCGTCACCGCCAAGGCACAAGTAGTTTTCTTCATAATTATCTGCGGCTTTGTCTATAATTTCCTCCAATACCTTTGGGTTGGAAATATCAAATTCATATCCCCATCCTATGGAAAATCCCCAGATAACCTTTATGCCGAGATTATGGGCGTATTCTATAAATTCCTTGGCATTAATGGGAACAAAATCGTTCCACACAGTAACGATGTTCATACGCAGCTTTGCCATATTATCGAGAAATCCCTTGTAGTCATATATAACATGTCCCCAGGTCCACACGCCTCGCTCTGCAATCTGCGGAGACTCTTCATAGTCGACCTCGGTGAGCTTTTGGGAAAACTTGAGCTTCTGAAAGTGAAGCCCCGCACTTTCGGGCAGGTAATCACAGTCACAGCCCTCGCATTCTGTAATGTATTTATGCACAAAATGATTAACACCGTAGTAGGCTCCCACACTTCCGCCTCCGGCTATGACATAAATCTGCCTTTCGCTGTTATAGGGACTGTCAAAGACCTTTATTCTGTATCCTTCTTTGTTATTTGGAACAGTTATTTTCCCCTCATCGGAAAGCTTCGCTATAAAGGAATTGCCCTCCTTTGTGCCTACTGCTATTATGGTGTAGTATGAAAGCTGTTCTTCTGTGAGCTTGTCCGCTTCGCAAATTGTAAGAACATAGGGAAGCTCCGGTGCAATTTCGCCATAGACGGCATCTGCACATAGTCTGTCCATACCCTCGTACTTTCCGCAAACGATAATCACCCTATTGTCACCATAAATATTTTTATACATAAAAAATCCTCCTCAATACGAAAGACCTCAAAACTGTGATATACCAAGTATAGCATATGCTGTATGGATTATTCAATCACTGTTTTGAGGTCTTTTTTGTTCTGTATTGATTTTTACTTAAATGTTATATCCAAGCTCAAATGCCTTTAAATTAACTTCAAGAAATTTTGGGGGTACTGTTGTCTTGATGGTTTCTACCCACTTTTCGTAGGGGATATCCGTGCTTTTTGCCATTATTCCTATAAGGACAACATTAACTGCCTTGATATTTCCTGCTTCCTTTGCAAGGGAAAGAGCATCAACGGTTTTGATGTCAGCTTTTTCGGCAATCTTTTCCGCAATATTTTCGGGATACTGTGCTGCACCTGTTATTACGGGCATAGGGTCCATACACTGGGTATTCACGATAATCTGACCGCCTTTTTTGAGGTACGGAAGTGCTCTGTAAGCTTCGAGCATTTCAAAAGCGAGGATTATATCCGCTTCTCCCCTGTCTATAATCGGGGAATACACCTTTTCGCCGTATTTAACATATGTTACAACACTTCCTCCGCGCTGGCTCATACCGTGCACTTCGGAAACCTTTACATCGTAACCTTCGTTTATTACGGTGTTACCTAAAATTCTGCTGGCAAGAAGAGTACCTTGACCTCCCACACCAACAATCATTATATTTTTTGTCATTTAGAGTCTCTCCTCTGTAAATTTGTACAATTGCTTATCTGGGTTCGGAATTGAGACGGATGCGGTTTCCTTTCTTGTAGAAAACATAATCCTTCTTGTTGCCTATTGTAGAAATGGTTACTGTGTGCTTGCCGTCGGCGAGCTTCTTCAGGTCGAGTTTACACTTGTAGGGTGCCTTGTTTGACATACCGTACCATTTTCCGTCTACAAAGTAGTTTACTGTGAGAACAGGATATCCCGGAATGTGTGCAAGTGTATAGAAGTTTACAATACCGTTTGAATCTGCATTGATGTTTCCTGCATTACCTACGGTCTGGAATACAAAGTTTGCATTCTTGCCGTATTCTCTTATGTATGCACCGCTTCTCTTCGCTTCGTTAAAGATTTCGCAGGCATAAGGATATGCAGAAATATTATAGCTTTCGTTAGCACCTTTTCTGTAATAGTCAAAGTAGTTTATCATCTTTATCTGAGGATATTTCATAATTACATTCCACAGAAGATTTCTCATACGGGGTTTGTTCCACTCTGTGAGGTTTTCGCCGTACTTATTGCTTGTTGCAACACCGCACTCACTGAGCATTACGGGCTTTCTTATTTTGTTCTTCTTAAGGAACTCCATAAAGGGTTTAAGCTTGTTTGTTGCCCATGCGTTGTCGCCTGTCATAAAGTAGATGCTGTCCTTTGTGCTTGTGTTCTTGTTGCCCTGAAAATACTTCATGGAATAACAGCTCACGCCAACCCAGTCAACATAATCGTCACCGGGATAGTAGTATTCAAAAGGTCTGTCCAGAGCACCAATATCGTTAGGTGACCACACAACACCAAAGTTGGGGTATTCCTTTATCATCTTTGCCACATTGCGGAATATCTCCACATATTTCTTGGGGTTGTCACCAAGACTTGAGCAGTTCATCTCGTTGGCAAATCTTATGAGCATAGGCTTGTTGTACTTATTGAGGTTATTGAGAGTTTTTCTTACGGTGTTATAGTTAACCTTTGATAAATCGTAGATAGTCCAGCCAATCAGAGTAACAACATTATCCTTGGGAATAATGGTGTTTGCCGGATAATACAAATCTGTGTTGTTCATTTCGTCAATATTTGTAATGTATGAACCAAGGGGCTTGAACTTTGCAGAATTATCCACAACGGTACCCAGATATGTTCCGCCTCTGGGTTCGAACTTTTCGTAAAAATACGGTGCAGAATCGTAGCTTTCTTCTGTATAAAGTTCAAAATCCTTGGCTGTTACCATAGCTTTTCTTTCGTTGTAAAGCTTGCCCCAATCCGGCTGAGGAAAAGTATATGCCAGCACTGATGATGCCATGCTTAGCACTAAGGCAAAAATAACTGTGGTTACAAAAAATCTCTTTTTCATAGAAATTCTCCTTTTTTTACAAAAATATTATCTCTTCTCTATTGCCTCAAAGGGGCAGACATTTGTACAAAGTCCGCATCCGTTACACTGGGTAGCATCTATAACTACCTTATTATCTTTTATGCTTATTGCCGGGCATCCGAGCTTCATACACATTTTGCAGTTTTTACACTTGTCGGTTATCACGCAGGTACCGCTGTACTTAACGGTTTTTAAAAGTGCACAAGGTCTCTGTGCGATTATTACGGAGGGCTCTTCCCTTTCTGTTTCGGTCTTTACCACCTTTTCAAATTCCTTTACATCAAAGGGATCGCAAACCGTAACATGTTCAACTCCGATTGCCTTGCAGAGAGCAACAAGGTTTACCTGTTTGGTTTCCTCACCTCGGATTGTATATCCTGTGGTGGGGTTGTCCTGATGGCCTGTCATACCCGTAATTGAGTTGTCAAGAATGATCACGGTATTTGCACCCTTGTTGTAGACTATATCCACAAGACCTGTTATGCCAGAATGCATAAAGGTTGAATCTCCTATTACGGAAACCAGCTTCTTGTTAAATTCCTTGCCTCTTGCCTTTGCCATACCAAGTGCCGCACTCACCGATGCACCCATACAAATTGTGGTATCAACAGACTGTAGGGGTGCAACCGCACCGAGGGTATAACATCCGATATCGCCGGAAACAACAAGTCCCAGCTTCTTTAATACATAAAATGTTCCTCTGTGGGGGCATCCTGCACACATAACGGGAGGACGGACAGGGATGCTCTCCTCCAGCTTTGCACATTCCTTAGGCTCGCTTCCGAGAACTGCGGAAGCTATCATGGAAGGTGTGTACTCTCCGAGAAGCGTAAATACCTCTTTGCCTATAACATCTGCTCCTATGGATTTGCAGTATTCCTCAATAACGGGATCAAGCTCTTCCACTACATAAACCTTGTCATATTTTGCGGCAAAGTCCTTTATCTTCTTTTCGGGAAGAGGATAAACCATACCGAGTTTTAGGTAATCCGCCTTGTCGCCAAGAGCCTCTTTTGCATACATATATGCAATACCTGCGGTAATTACACCTATTTTTGAACCGTTTTCCTCCACGGTGTTAAGGGGTGAAGTTTCTGCAAACTCCTTAAGAGTGGCTATTCTTTCTTCAACAACTACATGTCTCTTCACCGCATTTGCAGGCATCATAACAAACTTTCCTATGTTCTTTTCGTAGGGCTTAAGCTCTGCACTTTCTCTCTCCTCAAGCTCTACAAGGCTCTGGGAGTGGGACACTCTGGTAGAAAGTCTTATAAACACGGGGGTATCGAACTTTTCGGAAAGCTCAAAGGCATATTTTGTAAATTCCTTACATTCGGAAGAATCCGCAGGCTCCAGCATTGCAATCTTGGATGCTTTTGCATAGTGCCTTGAATCCTGTTCATTCTGGGATGAGTGCATACCCGGATCATCTGCAACGCAAAGCACAAGTCCGCCGTTTACTCCGGTGTAGCTTACTGTAAACACCGGATCTGCCATAACATTGAGTCCCACGTGCTTCATACAGCTCATAGCACGGGCACCGCCTATGGAAGCACCGATTGCCACTTCTGCGGCAACCTTTTCGTTTGGTGCCCACTCGGCATATACTTCTTCAAATTTAACAATTTCTTCGGTAATCTCGGTACTGGGAGTTCCGGGATAGGATGCAACAACGCCCACACCTGCTTCATAAGCACCACGGGCAACTGCGGCATTACCAAGTAATAATTTTTTCATGTGTTTTTTTCCTTTCCTACTTAATTTCGTTCTGCTGTGCAACTACGCTCTTTCCGCAGTAAATTTCACGCAGCTTGGGTTTTTCTATCTTACCCGTAGGATTACGGGGAACATCGGCAAAAATAATCTTGTAAGGTCTCTTGTATCTGGGAAGATCCAGACAGAAGTCGTTTACTTCCTCTTCTGTAAGTGTCATACCTTCCTTTACCTGAATGATAGCTGCGGCAATTTCGCCAAGTCGTGCATCAGGCAGACCTATTACTGCAACATCGCTTATGGCATCGTTCTTGCGGAGGAAGTCCTCAATCTGTACGGGATACAGGTTTTCACCGCCTGAAATAATAACATCCTTCTTACGGTCAACAAGGTATATGAATCCGTCCTCGTCCTCTCTTGCCATATCTCCGGTATAGAGCCATCCGTCAGAAAGTACTTCGGAGGTTGCTTTTTCGTCCTTGTAGTATGCGGTCATTACGCCTGGACCTTTTACGGCAAGCTCGCCCACGTCGCCCTTTGCAACTTCGTTGCGGTTTTCGTCAACAATCTTTGTCTGCCATCCGAAGCCTGCCTTACCGATTGCACCAACCTTGTGCTCATTTTCCACACCAAGATGCACACATCCCGGTCCGATAGACTCGGAAAGGCCGTAGTTGGTATCATATGCGTGATGGGGAAAGAGTGTCTTCCAACGCTTGATGAGGCTTGGGGGAACAGGCTGAGCACCAATGTGCATAAGACGCCACTGTGACAGGTCATAATCTTCTATATTAATATCTCCTCTGTCGATGGCATCGAGAATATCCTGTGCCCAGGGAACAAGAAGCCACACGATAGAGCATTTTTCCTCAGATACGGTTTTGAGAATCCATTCAGGCTTGATGCCCTTAAGAAGTACTGCTTTTCCTCCAACGAGGAAAGAACCGAACCAATGCATTTTTGCTCCGGTATGGTAAAGAGGCGGTATGCACAGAAATACATCGTCCTTGGTTTGACCGTGGTGATTTTGCTCAACCATTGCGGCATGGGTAAGACTTCTGTGTTTATGAATAATAGCCTTAGGGAATCCCGTTGTACCGGATGAGAAGTAAATTGCGGCGTCGTCATCGTCTGTGAGCTTTATTGCAGGGCTTTTGGATGAACAATATGTAACAAGCTCATCGTAGCTCTCTGCAAATGTGGGGCAGTCTTCCCCTAGATAAAGCCAGAGCTTCATATGATTTACTCTGGAGCAAATCTGCTCTACACGACCTGTAAATTCAGGGCCGAAAACGATAGTGTCCGCATCTGCAAGATCAAGACAGTACTTGATTTCATCCGCAGCATAGCGATAGTTAAGCGGAACTGCCATTGCACCGGTTTTGAGAACACCAAAATATATGGGAAGCCATTCGATACAGTTCATAAGAAGTATTGCAACCTTGTCCCCTTTTTTTATTCCTCTTGTAAGAAGAAAGTTGGCAAAACGATTTGCCTGCTTATTGAACTCACTCCATGTAAGCTCCTTGCGGTATGCCTCCTTGGGATTTGCTTCAATAAGAGAATACTCTCTCCACGTCATACGGCGTGTATCTTCATTTTTGGGATTAATCTCCACAAGAGCCACATCCGCAGGGTAAAAATCTGCATTTTTCTGTAAAATTTCTGTGATTGGCATTTTTCTTATCCTTTCAATTCTGCTTTTTGGGGACGGAAACAAAAAAATCCCGTCCTCACGAATAATCCTGAGGACGAGACTAATCTCGTGGTACCACCTCGGTTCACTTCTGTCTCACGGCAGAAGCCTTATCGGGTACAACCTGATACCCTAGTTCTGTAACGGGAACTCCCGATGCATCCTACACAAGACATATCGTCCCTTCAGTGCACAGCTAACGGAATGTATTCGAAGCTGTTCTCCTCATTGTCTCGCACCGCCCGACAACTCTCTCAAAATTCAAATCAGCCCTACTTGTTTCCGCTAAACGCCTTTGTATATAAACTTAAAAAGAGTATATCATAGTGATATTGCTAAAGTCAATAGCGATTTTGGAAAAATTACAAATTAATTGGTTTTTACAAAAGAATCTGCAAGCTGTGTATAATAGTCTCCATAGATATCACTGTACTTCTCAGGATATACAAATTCGATATATCTCACATAATCATCAACAAAGCATTTATAGTTATATACAACAGAATCCTTGACACAGCGGAAAACAAAGTATCCGTCATAGGTCTCGTAAAAATCTCCTGCAGTGCCGAGCTCGGCACATATCATATTCTTTAAAGATGATTCATCCTGCATCCCGGAATTTGCACAAACTCCGATATCCATATATGCAGTCTGACCTTTGGCTTTGTACCTGATTTCCCCGCCGTTTTCCGATACAAAAACAAAGTCGGAGGGAATGGCACATTCGTAGCCGTATTCTGCACTGCTCAGGGTTTTGGGATTATCCTCGGGAATTTCGGGCTCCGATTCAAGAGAAAACTCAAAGGATGTGTCCACAATTATAGCTGTCTTTTCCTCTATTCCTTCGCTTTCGCCCTCCTCAGGAACAATAATTTCCGGCTCCTGTGCAGATGGCTTATCCTGCACTTCCGGCACATAGGTAACAGGCGGTTGTACATTACCGGGTTCAACACTGTCCCGATTTCTTATAAGCACATATGCAAGCACTGCCGAAAGTCCTATAACAAGAGTAATAAGAAATACAATGATAAACACTAAAATTCCATTTCCCTTTTTAGGTTTCTTTTTCACAGTCCGCTCAGGTTTTTTTTCGTAAACAACCTGTTTGGGAGTCTCTTCAATAATATCATTTTTATATAAATCTGCCTGTTTTACAACCGGTATCTTCATGGTAGCCGTCATATTTGATTTATCTGTGTTTGTATCAGCATCATTATCTCCGTTCAAAGGAGAACCGCACGAATTGCAAAAAAGTGCATCTTCGCTGACATTTGCCGAGCATCTGGGACAGTTCATACATATGCCTCCTTTTAAATTTCCTATGTATATAGTAATATATCGCAGGTTTTTTGTCAATCGTAATATTGATTTGGATTGTTTAATGTTGTATAATAAATTCATCAATCAACACTATTATCATTATACACAAAGGAGATAAAAAATGAAAAAATCAGTTATCGTACTCACTGCAATCGTCCTTATGCTCTGTTTGGTTTCATGCAAAAAAACCAAGACATACGAGGAAGTATGGAACGATGCCCTCTATACAGAGGACACCGAAATCGGCAAAGGTGACAAAACCATAACATTTACCGTTACCGCTCTTGACAAAAGTGTAACCTTTACCGTAAATACCGACAAAAAAACCGTGGGAGAAGCTCTTAGCGAATATGATTTGCTTGAAGGTGAGCAAGGTCCCTACGGTTTGTATGTAAAAAAAGTCAACGGCATGAGAGCCGATTACGAAAAAGATAATGCATACTGGTCATTTATGATAGAGGGGAAAGCCTCCATGGAGGGTGTGGACCTTACAGAGCTTGAAGACGAGGGAAGCTACGGATTTACATATATGGCTCAGGAGTAATTTATAGTCCCTTCATTTTATCTGATGGACTTACTCCGTAAAACTTTTTAAAAACCTTTCCGAAATACAGTGAATCCGTGTAACCCACAGAATACGCAACGTCCTTGATATTGTAGAAATCTCCGCTGTCCATTATGGACTTGGCGTGGGAGATACGCTTGCTTATGATATAGTTCTGTGGATTTGTTCTGAATCTGGCAACAAATATCTTGCGGAAATATGTGTCGGAAACTCCGCACAAGTGATGGAGCATCTCTGCTTTCAGGGAAGTATCATATATATGCTCTTTGAGATACACTACCGCCGGATCAATAATATGAAATTTGTGGCTGTCAGAATAATTGATATGCTCAATATTGCTGACATATGACATAAGGTCGTAGAAAACCGATATACACTTGTATCTGTCCGAGGGTGTTCCGAACTTCCACTGTTCGGTAAAACTGTTTTTGATGTAATCTGCTCCGTAGAAGTTATCCAGAGAGTATGTTCTCACATCTGTTTCATCAAAATCTGCCTCAAAGTTTATGGAGGTGTAAGTGCTGGGTTCTGCTGATGTTATATGATATTCATACTTTGAGCCTTTGGGAATAAATATCATTTCCCCTGCATTCACGGTAAAACTCCTGTCGGAAAAGTCGTAACGAACGCATCCTGTCAGCCTGGTTATAAAGGCGTGATGCTTTCTGCACTCTATCTTGCCATGCATCTTACCTTCAGTTTTCATCGAAAACATTATTTTTAAGTTTTCCATGTTATCAAACACAAAACCACCGCCATTTTTCTGCATATATGCTAAATACATTTTAACATATACCGACAAATCTTGCAATATGTCAATGGCATAAAAAGTTCGGATTTTTCCATATTGTTATGTTATTTCTATTTTAAAGTCGAAGTTTTCGCCATTTTTTGAGTAGACACACTCCAAAAATTGTGCTACAATGTTAAAAAGCCTGTCGGACAGGACAGGCTTTTTAACCATGAATTGTTTCGCGACAAATGAGCCGATGCGTGTGCATTAAAAAATGCGCCGACAACAAAGCCGACGCACGAAAAATGCACAGCTCTTTTTGTTGCGACACAAACTCACATTCCATCATAAATGTATGCGAATCAAGCATGCATTTTTACCAAAATAAAAATACATACATTTTGATAGAAAATATTGAGTTTGGTCGCAAAAGCATTATACCAAAAACGAATTCAAAAGTCAAATATATTTATTCTAAAAATATGTTGAAATAATGCAAAATACATTATATAATACTGTTAAGGCAAGGCTGAAAACAGTGTAAAAAACTGGGCGGTTATGCTATCATCTCTTTGATAAGGAGGTGATTGCTATGGAGAATGAGTACATAATTCTATTTATGATTATTCTTTTACTTTTAGTAATTTCCATAAAAAAATAACACGCCCCTGTGCTAGAGTTGGCGTGTTATTTTATAACATAACTTTTTAGCATAACCGTTTGAGGTCTTGCCTTTTTCTATATTTATTATAATATAAAGACTATATTTTGTCAACCACTTTTGAAAGCTTTCGCCATTTTTTGAGTAGACACACTCCAAAAATTGTGCTACAATGTTAAAAAGCCTGTCGGGCAGGACAGGCTTTTTAACCATGAATTGTTTCGCAACAAATGAGCCGATGCGTGTGCATTAAAAAATGCGCCGACAAAAAGCCGACGCACGAAAAATGCACAGCTCTTTTTGCTGCGACACAAACTTCATAATCAACAAACAGTGTACTATGAACCAGAGCGTACATTTTTACCAAAAGATAAAAAATACACCTGTTTATTGATTACATATTCAGTTTGCGTCGCAGGGATATTGTACCAAAAACAAATTCAAAAGTCAAATATATTTATTGGGAGGTAATTTATATGACAAAAATTGATATTTTTTCCGGTTTTCTCGGTGCGGGCAAAACCACTCTTATCAAAAAGCTCATAAGCGAGGCTTACATTGGCGAAAAGCTTGTGCTTATAGAAAATGAATTTGGAGAAATAGGCATAGACGGTGCCTTTATGCAGGATGCAGGCATAAATGTTACGGAAATGAACTCCGGTTGCATTTGCTGTTCTCTTGTGGGCGACTTTGGCGAAGCACTTAAGAAAGTCCTTGCCGAATATGCTCCCGACAGAATAATAATAGAGCCATCCGGCGTGGGAAAGCTCAGCGATGTAATCCGTGCTGTTGAAAATGTCGGTGCAAAGGATGCTGAACTAAACGTTTATGCTACCGTTGCCGATGTCAATAAATGCAAAATGTATCTTAAGAACTTTGGTGAGTTCTTTGGAGACCAGATAGAAAATGCCGGAATAATAATTCTTAGCCATACAGACAGTGCAAAGGAAGAAAAAATCGAAGAATGTATCTCCCTGTTGCGTAAGCACAACAAAGAATGTGTGATAGTTACCACTCCCTGGGATATGCTTGACGGCAAAATGCTCCTGAAAGAAATGGAAGAAAAGCACACCATAGCGGAAGATATAGAGGAGCTGGAACACCATCACAAGCATCACCACCATGACCACGAATGTGATTGCCATGAGCACGGGCATCATCACGACCACGATTGCGATTGCCACGAGCATGAGCATCACCACCACGACCACGAATGTGATTGCCACGAACACGGGCATCATCATCACGATCACGAATGTGATTGCCACGAACACGGGCATCATCACCATCACGCTGACGAAGTATTCACCAGTTGGGGCAAGGAAACAGGCAAGAAGTACACTCCTGAGGCAATAGAAAAAATTCTCCTTGAGCTTCAGAACGAAGAAAAGTACGGAACAGTGCTTCGTGCCAAAGGTATTGTTGCATCCGACGGCAGTGAGTTCATACACTTTGACTATGTACCCGGCGAGCCGGATGTCCGTATGGGAACTCCATCCCTTACGGGAAGGATATGCGTAATCGGTTCAAAAATCAACGAGGACGCACTTGGAGAACTATTCAATATATGAGGTGACATCAGATGAAGCAAATACCCCTTTATATATTTACCGGTTTTCTGGAGGCCGGAAAGACAAAAGCTATTCAGGAAACTATGGAGGATGTGCGGTTTCACGACGGTGAAAAAACCCTCCTTCTCCTTTGCGAAGAGGGAATAGAGGAGCTTGACACATCCCGTTTTCACGGAGGAAATGTTTTTATTCAGGAAGTGGAAAGTGAGGATATGCTCACAAAAGAATATCTGTCCTCTCTGGGAAAAAAATTTGATATTGAGCGTGTAATTGTGGAATACAACGGCATGTGGATGTTAGATTCCCTTTGTTCCAATCTGCCTGAGGGATGGTTTGTATATCAGGAGATAATGTTCGCCCACTCAGCTACTTTTCTTAACTACAATGCAAATATGCGTTCCTTTGTGGTAGACAAGCTCACAAGCACTCAGCTTGTGGTGTTTAACCGTGCAGACGAAAGTACAGACAAAGATGAATTCCACAAGATAATCCGAGGTATAAGCCGTCAGTGCTCCATCGCCTACGAAAACTCCGACGGTACTATGGAATATGACGACAAGGAAGATCCCCTGCCCTTTGATGCGGATGCTCCCATAGTGGATATTGCAGACAAGGACTATGCTCTGTGGTACAGAGATATGGCAGAGGATATGAAAAAATATGTAGGCAAAACACTGCGCTTCAAGGGCATTGTGGCTGTAAACGAAAAATTTGGTGACAGAACCGTAGTCTGCGGACGCCATGTTATGACCTGTTGCGTGGATGATATAGAATTCAAAGGCTGCATAACCATTCTCCCCAAGGGAGTTACACTGAAAAATAAGGACTGGGTAATAATAACCGCAAGATTTTCCAAGGAATATCACAGACTGTATAAGTGCAAGGGACCTGTCCTCACTGTTACGGACATTGCCATGACAAGTGCCCCCGAACAGGAAGTTGCAACCTTCTATTGATAGGTATATTTTCGTAAAAAAACGCATTTACACCGCATTTTTCCTATGATAAAAAACAGCGAAAAACATTTGGAGGAAAAAACATGAGTATCGTAAACGAAAACACAACAAATGTTACA
>JAZQBI010000197.1:0-10183 GCA_045545635.1 Clostridia bacterium
GAGACTTGAGGGCATTATGAATATGTGTGACATCATATTTAATTTCTCCTGCATGGGCACATTATTTTCAAAGATACTTTTTTAGTGTTTTCAGTGTATCGCATCCGCACTGATAGACATAGTTCCAGTCTGCTCCTGCAAAAACCATATCAGGTTCGAACTTTGACCAGAATTCAATTGTTTGCTCATCCATTCCGCAGGCAATACCGAAGTACTTGCTATTCTTCTTTAATATTTCTACGGCACGCTCTATCTGAGCAACAGTTTTTTCACTGTAAACATCAAGCATTTCCCCCACGCTTCCGGACAAATCATTAGGCCCGAATATGTATCCGTCGATATAAGGATTCTTTACGATTTCCTCCAACTCATCAACAAAATCGATGTGCTCAATCTGCATAAATCTGCACATTTCATGACTTGTTTTATCAACATACTCCTTGGCATCATCCGCACCGTATCTTATGGCACGGAGAGGACCAAAACCCCTGTTACCGTATGGCGGATATAAAGTCATATCAATAAGATGTTTTGCTTCTTCTGCAGTTCTCACCATAGGAAACAGAATACCATCAGGTCCCAATTCCATAATTTTCTTAGTAAAAGTAAGATCATCCTGAGGTACGCGTATAATTGCGGGGATGCCGACTGAACGTGCGGCATTGAGATGGCAAAGTATTTCCTTGGGAGACATATATGTATGCTCAGCATCTATCCACACACAGTCAAAGCCAACATTGCCTGCAATCTCACACAAACATGGATCTGTCAGGCTGACAAGCGTTCCGCGGATGTGTTCCTTTCCTTCTATTTTATTTCTTAAGCTATTCATTTTGAGTCTCCCCATTCCATTATAATTGTTATATACTTATTATATATCTCCAAAAAAACAAAGTCAATTGATATTGGGATGTTTTGTGACTTGTGACAAAAAAAATCTCCTTTTACACGTTTTATGGGTTCTTAACACAACAAACACAATTCCAAAATTGCAAGTTTCCCTTTCTTTTGTCTTTTTATATTGCATTTCATACACGATTGTCGTATAATATCCTTTGGAGCTGATAGATATGAACACGATTTTTCCCATATGCAACGATGCCATAAAAAAAGCCATCGAAACCAAAACATTTGCCTGTTTTTATTCCACTACTCCCCCACCGGGAAACAGCATACATATGCATGATTGCTGTGAAATACTGATATGTCTTAAGGGAAGCGGAACTGTATTTGTAGATGACAAAACCTATACCCTTGCCAAGGGTAACATATATGTCACAAACCAATTTGAGGCACATATGTTTCTGCCTGATGATCCAAACAATTTTGAAAGATACATTCTGGAAATAGATCCTGCATTTCTATATACTTCATCTACAGAAAACACTGATCTCAGAGGTTGTTTTTCCGTGCGTAATGACGATATCTCTCACAAGATTTCTCTTGACGAAAATGAAAATCTTCATCTCAAATCCCTTTTTGAAAATTTTGCAAAGGACTTCGGATACGGTGATGATGTAATAAAGACATTAAGTGCCACTGCAATAATCACCCTGACAAACAAATACTTTGAAAAACAAAACCAAAGCCACAGATACCGTTCGGGACTGGAGAACAAAACGGTTGACAATGCAGTAAACTTTATAAACCGCAACTACGCAAATCCTATGGACCTGGAAGTCGTGGCAAAAAACTCCTATGTTTCCGTAAAGGAGCTTTGCAGACTATTTAAAAAACATCTTGGAACTACAGTCAGCAAATACATAATGAGCAAGCGGATAAGCGAGGCAAAAAAACTCCTGAAAAGCGGAGAAAGTGTGCAAAACACTGCGGAAAAATGCGGTTTCTCCGACTATACAAGTTTTATAAGAGCATTTAACCGTACCGTGGGGATATCTCCGGGAAAATACAAGCGTAATATATGAAATAATAAACTATTGAAAATTATGTAATTTTATGTTAGAATACCACTAACAATACACAAGGAGTGTTATGATGAAAAAAGAAGAATTCATCAAAATATATACTGAAAATATAACCCGCGAGGGTGCAGACAAGCTGCTTAATTACCTTACAGGTGACAGTTGTGATTTCTTTACCGCACCTGCAAGCACCAGATTTCACAGTGCATATGCAGGAGGGCTTCTTGACCACAGTGTTAATGTGTATCACTGCCTCAAGGACTATCTTGACCGTCCCAGAGTAAAGGAAACCTACGGTCTTTGCGTAAATGATGAGACCATAGCAATAGTAGCACTTTTGCATGACCTTTGCAAAATCAACTGCTACAAAGCATCCACAAGAAATGTGAAGGATGCAAAAGGTGTGTGGCATTCAGTACCCAGCTACACTTACGAGGATGAACTGCCATACGGTCACGGAGAAAAATCCGTGTATATAATTTCCGGCTATATGCGTCTTACAAGAGAAGAGGCATTCGCAATAAGGTATCATATGGGTTTTTCAGGTAATGAGGACAAAATGAATGTGGGAAATGCATTTGAAAAATTTCCTTTGGCATTTGCTCTCTCTACCGCAGACATGGAAGCTACATATTTCCTTGAGGAAGAACCTGTATTATAAATTTTACGGCACACGGAAAATTTCCGGTGCAAAAACAAGGAGGTTTCACTATGAAAACAAAAATCATTATTCTGACACTTATGCTCTCTCTTATGCTCTCACTTTGCACAAGAGCTAACGAACCTCCCGACGCAATATCCTGGAAAGTTGGCGGCAGTACCCTGTATATATCAGGTCAGGGTGCTATTCCCGATTATTCAAATCCCGATGAAGCTCCATGGAGCAAAGAAAAATCAAAAATAGAAAAAATTGTTGTTGAAGAAGGTATAACTCGTATCGGTAATCTGGCATTCTACGGATTTACCGATGCAAAATCAGCCGTTCTGGCAAAATCCGTGGAAAGCATCGGTGTTGGTGCATTCCATTATACAGAAGGACTAAAGACAAGTCTTGGAGAATTTGAACCTCAGTATCTTTTCTCTGTAGAAAGCGACCATTCTGTTGTTTCCAAAGACGATGAGTTCATATTGACTGTCAATCTGACTGCTGATTTCAAAAACCTTAACGGTATTCAGACTACACTGATATATGACAGATCAAGAATTCAGATTGACGAAAACTGGCAGGAAGAACAGTGGTATAACTCTGTTGATGACACAAACCTCGGATATATCTCCAAGCCTATTTTCGGTTTTGTTGCCAACAACCTTCGCCTGATGTATGTTTCTTTTTCCGGAACAAGCATCGATCAGGACTCTCCGCTATACACTGCAGGGAAGATAACTCTCCCCATAGCTAAGGTTAAATGTAAGGCTCTCACAGATATTCTTGACATTAATACTTCCTGCTTTGTAATTAAGGAAAGTGTTGTATCTTTAAGCCGTGATGATGCCATCACAAAGGGTAAATGCAGTGAAAGTCAGCTCACGGTTACAACGAGACTCCCGATACCCGGACTTATGATAGAAACAGCTAATGAAAGTCTTGCAAATTCATTTACAAAGCCCTCCGTAAAGGAAGAAAAACCCGAAGCGGAAACAGGTGTTTTTGTGGATGGCAAGCCGGTTGTCTCTGATGTTCAGCCCTACAAGGACGAAAACGGTACACACATACTGCCTCTCCGTCATACTGCAGAAGCAATGGGTGCCATTGTAAGCTGGAATAACGAAACTCAGATAGCATTTGTATGGTATAATGACGAAATGAACGCTGTTCAGATAGGTCAGAACAAGGTATTTAAAAACGATGGCGATAGTGAACTTTCTGCCATTGTAAGCATCAAAGACAGCCGCACAATGGTTTCCGCAGACTTCTTCCAGAAGGCTCTTGGTGCAAAGGTTGATATACAAAACGACAAAATAATAATAACAAAATAAGAAAGTAGATTTTGACATGACACAAAATAACATATATTCCAAACTCGGCATAGAAGATAATGTCCTTAATTTCTGCGAAAATATACTCTCAGGACTCAAAGAGAGATTCGAAAGCATAGACGCTGTTACAGAATACAACAACGCCAAGGTGACCTACGCAATGCAGAAAAACCGCGTAAGTGCAGAATGTTTTGCAGGCTCCACCGGATATGGCTACAACGATATGGGTAGAGAAACTCTTGAAAAAGTGTATGCAGACTGTTTCCACACCGAAGCGGCTCTCGTAAGACCTCAGATAACCTGCGGAACTCATGCTCTTGCCACTGCCCTTAGTGCAAATCTCCTGCCCGGGGATGAGCTTCTCTCTCCCGTAGGCAAGCCTTATGACACTCTTGAAGAGGTAATCGGAATCCGCAAGTCTCCCTGTTCCCTTGCAGAATACGGAGTTACTTACTCTCAGGTTGATCTTCTCCCGGACGGCACCGTGGACTACGAGGGAATAAAAAAAGCGATTTCTCCAAAAACAAAGCTTGTTACCATACAGCGTTCCAAGGGATATCAATCACGCCCTACCCTTTCCGTATCGGAAATCGGAAAAATTATTTCCACTGCAAAAAGCGTAAAACCGGATGTTATCTGTATGGTAGATAACTGCTACGGAGAATTTGTTGAAACCATTGAACCGTCAGATGTGGGTGCCGACATGGTAGTTGGCTCTCTTATCAAAAATCCCGGCGGCGGCCTTGCCCCCATCGGCGGTTATATATGCGGTACACAGGAGTGTATAGACAGATGTGCATACAGACTAAGTGCCCCCGGTCTCGGTCAGGAGGTTGGTGCAAGTCTTGATACAAACAGATCTCTTTATCAGGGATTTTTCCTTGCGCCCACTGTTGTTTCTTCGGCTCTCAAGGGTGCAATATTTGCAGCTAATGTGTATGAAGCTCTGGGATTTAAGGTTGTACCGAATTCTGTGGAATCAAGGCACGACATAATTCAGGCAGTGGAGCTTGGAAGCGGCGAGGCTATGGTCTCCTTTGCAAAGGGTATCCAGAAAGCGGCTCCCGTAGACAGCTATGTTACACCCGAACCCTATGCAATGCCGGGATATGACTCTGATGTAGTTATGGCGGCTGGTGCATTTATTCAGGGTGCTTCCATTGAGCTTTCTGCTGACGGTCCCATCAGAGAGCCATATACAATCTTCTTCCAGGGCGGTCTTACCTGGCACAACGCAAAGCTTGGAATAATGATGTCACTTCAAAGTCTTGTAAACGACGGCTTTATAAAACTACAATAACAAACGACGAAAGGAATCATTATTATGTGGATTATAGCAATTATAGCAATGCTCTGTTGGAGCGGATCGGATATCTTCAGTAAAGCAGGCTCCAACCTGAGCGACAAATTCAGTCATTACAAAGTAGGTGTGGCAGTAGGTCTTGTAATGGGTATTCACGCCATTTATGAGATAACAATAGGCGGCGTTCCCTTTACCCTCTCCGACATATGGGTTTACCTGCCGGCTTCTGCACTGTACATACTGTCTATGGTGCTTGGATATATGGGACTAAGATACATTGAACTTTCAATATCCTCCCCCATATGTAACTGTTCCGGTGCTTTTGCACTTATTGCAAGTATATTCTATTTTGGTGTTACATTTGACGAAAATTCCGAAACCGGAATATTCCTTAACACTCCTATAATCATAGGAACAATACTCATAATAATAGGTATTGTGTGCCTTGGTTTCATTGAATATTTTGAAGATCCACAGTCAAGACTTGAAAGGCAGAAAAAAAGCAACAGAAAATATGCAAAAAGTCTTCTTGCAATTCTCCTGCCCGTTATGTATTGTCTGCTTGACACCTGCGGTACATTTGTAGACACTGTTATTGCAGATAACTACACTGCAAACCTCATAGCAAACGGAGTTGCAGAGCTTGATGCCGAAAATCTCACCGGAGATATACTTAATGTTGCATACGAATTCACTTGGATGTTTATGGCAATAATTTTTGCAATATACGTATTCGGAATCAAGAGAGAAAAATTCTCTCCCCGCTACGACTCAACAAAGCTTCTTGGCGGTATATGCGAGACCGTAGGTCAGGTATTCTATATGATGGTAGTTGTTTCCGACTACAAGGTAGGACTTGTAATAATCTCCGCTTACTGTGCACTGTCCTTTGTATGGAGTGCAATCTTCCTTAAAGAAAAGTTATCCAAAAAGCACTATCTGGCAATTGCGGCGGCATTTATCGGTATAGTGATACTCGGTATCTACGACGTATAAAACACAGTGATATAAAAAGCCTGAAACGAAAAAAACGTTTCAGGCTTTTTGAATTACTGTCCCTTAGAGTGCACTTCTTAACAGCTCATGTTTTATTTTTCAATATATCCGTTTGCATATCCGGAGTATTCCCTGAGGAATGCCTCTGCAACAGGCACCATGCGAATGCCCACTCTGGTTTCATCCTTAAAACCGAAAGTAATGGCAAGGGATGCAAAATACTTGTCTATTATCTGGACTTTAATTTTAAATTTCTGTTTTTCTGTCCAGGCACCGCTTGCAGCACAGTCATACATATTGCCCTCCGCATAGAAGGTTCCTATCATATCCGAATAACCTTCCTGAGGGAATTTGCCAAACTCATTGTACCCCATTCCAAAGTTAAGTTTTTTCTCACCCTGTTCGTTTTTGTAGGACAGTATTCCCTTGTCTCCTTCAAAATCGATTTTTATATATTCAATTTTCATCGGATTGTCATCGAGGATAAATGTTTTACCGTCAATCTTCTCCTGAAAATCAACCTTGTATTCCCCTTTTAGGTGGCAAAGCTTTCGAGTAGATGTATACTCCACAAGTTTATTGTAATCCTCGGGATTTTCTTCCATGGGTTCACCGAAGTAAGGAATGAGATGGTGAAATATTTCGTGCATAAGTATTGTTCTTCCGGGGAATCCCTGATGGTCAGCATTGATGATAAAAATGGTATCGGTTTTGGGATGGCATACAGCAAGCTGCTCAGCCATACCTATGAATGCAAATCCGTCATCGGGAGTTTTCCATATCTGATAGCCGTAGCCGTGCGAATTGAAAAAGTCACCTGCAGCCACAACATCATTGTCCACTTGCTTTGATGTGGCAGCCTCAAGAAATTCGCTGTTCATATACCTCTTGCCGTCAATTACACCCTTGTTCATAACAAATCTTGCAAAAATCAATAAATCTCTTGCTGTACAAAGAACGGCAGAATCACCCCAGGAATGACCTCCCGGACATTTGAGACAATATGCATCTTTCGAAAAATCAGTATCCTTGAATATTCTTTCTTTAAGATATTCCATAAAGGGTTTTCCGGTAACCTTTTCCACAATAACGCCCATCATATACGAGCCGGGACTGTCGTACTGGTATGTAGTTCCGGGGATTTTTGCCACGTCAAAATTGAAATATTCTGCGGCTCTGTCTTCGGTTCCGGAGGTAAACCAGTATATTGTTTCCTGAATAGAGGTAGACATGGTAAGCATATCCCGTATGGTCTGTTCCCTAAGCTTTGGATCAATTTTATTTATATCGGGAATATACTCGGGAAAATAATCCACCAGCTTGTCATCCAGTGAAAGCAATCCATCTTCTTCGCAAAGACCTATGGCAACTCCCACAAAGCTTTTTGAAGTGGAATACATCCTGTGTTTGAAATCCTTGTTAAACGGTGCATAATAACATTCTGTAAAAATATGATCTCCTCTTGCCATAATAACCGCATGAGAATAGGCATTGTACGAATCATATCTTTTGAAAAAATCCAAAATTCTTGCGGATGAAATTCCTGCCTGTTCCGGTGTGATACTGGTCTTAAACATAATCCTTTTCCTCCGTAACATCTTCATATATTATTTTTTTGCGTGCATCTTCACTCTTTAGCGTGAGTATCACCTTGTTAAGCTCCAAAGCTCGTACATGGCGGGCATACAATCCCCACGCCGGAAGCGTACCAAAAAACCACTGTTCCGGATAACGGCTCTCATCCTCCGGTACCTCATAAAGAGCTTCTTTAGCTGTACCTCCGCCCGGGAAAGATACACGGATATTTTTCAGTGTTATATTTTCTATCGGTGAAAGCCTGTGCCCTGTAATCATAATCGGTGTTCTGTCACGTTTGCTGACAGTTACATTTGCCTGAACATCGGAAATCATAATGTTCCGTATAACACCGACCTCGCCATCCCCTGCAATTCCGGGTGTATCATAGTCCATTTCCTTAGGCTTGTCAAACTTCATATTCCTTTTGCCTGTTCGTACAAAAAGCGGACTACCTACATTATCCATCACTATATTATTTATATTGACATTCTCAAGTATGCCGCCATCTACCATAATTAGTTTGATAGTACCCATGGGGCAATCACGGATAACGCAGTTATTCATAACGATATTCTTAAATCCTCCACTGGAGGATGTACCCATTTTGAGTGCCGCGGTATCACTGGAGAGGATACAATTTGTAATGACAAAATTCTCACCCTGATAATCCTTTGTACTTTTGAGACATATAGAATCGTCACCGGAGCTTATATATGTATCGGAAATAAAAACATTTTTGCAACTGTCAAAGTCAAAACCGTCATTATTCGAATTCACACGGCTGTCAAGTGTTACCTTGCTGATTCTTATATCCTCGCAGGCAATAAAATGAACACCCCATGAACCTGCATTTTTGAGACTTATTTTTTCAAACTCTATGTCAGTACATTCAATAAATCTCATAAGCATAGGGCGTCCGTCGCTGAACGAAACGCTTCTGCCGTTGATGGTACCGTTTCCTTTGAACATAATATTCCGGCACTTTTCGGCATAAATAAGGCATCTTGAAAAACTCGGTGCTTCTATGGCGCCTATATAATCGGCGTCATAGTCGGATGCAGTGTCACTGCCTAAAAGCTCTGCCCCGTTATCCATATAAATTGTTATATCCGAGCTGAGAAACAATGTGCCGGTTATATATTTTCCCTTTGGAAAATATATAACTCCACCTTTTTCAGCAAGTCCATCAATAATATTTTGTATTTTATCGGTCTGAACACAGGGTGAATCTGCCACAACCCCGTGTTCACACACATTTATCATATCCCAAAGCATATAATTCACCTCACCTTTAGGAAATTATATGCTTTTTATAATTCTGTGTCAATCAAATTTATTCCAAAAAAGTCGCAATTTTTAGCCATAATTTCGCAACTTCCATTAATCTGAAATATCATTGTTTCCATGCCACAAGGTCTGACGAAAAAAACACAAAATAACTATTGCAAAAACCACAATCCCGCCAATGTTAAGAAAACCGTTTCCAAGGCTGAATCTTTGTGACAAATCAAAAATTTTATCAACGCCAAGGATAGAAAGCAGTGCAAGTATTATACCGACTATACCCTCTCCTGCAATCATTCCGGAAGAGAAAAGTATTCCTCTTGATACATTTGATTCACGTCTCTCTTCTTTGGAAAATTTTTCTGTTACGTAGCGTACAAGGGCACCTGCCATTATGCACACATTAAGCTGAACAGGAAGGTATATACCGATGGCAAAAGGAAGAGGCGGAATACCGAGAATTTCTGCAACAAGTGCCGTAAATGCTCCGGTTATTACAAGTGCCCATGGAAGATTGCCCTCCACAACGCCTTCGACAATAATCTTCATAAGAGTTGCCTGCGGTGCGGCAAGCTGCTCTGATCCAAAGCCCCACGCACTGTCAAGAAGATATAGTGTACCCCCTATTGCGGCAGATGAGGCAACGACACCTATTATCTCCCCTATTTGCTGTTTGCGGGGTGTAGCACCCAGAATATATCCTGTCTTAAGGTCCTGGGAGGTATCCCCCGAAATTGCAGAAACTATGCATATGACAGAACCTATGGCTATTGCATCCCTCATAACATCTGTCGTTTTTCCGCCAAGGCTTTTCAGTATAACGGCGGTTATGAGAAGTGTGGCAATTGCCATTCCTGATACAGGGTTATTGCTGCTGCCTACAAGTCCCACCATACGGGACGATACCGCCGCAAAGAGGAAGCCGAAAATAACTATTATTACCGCTCCTGCAAAGGAAACGGAAATTTGCGGAATAATCCATATAAATACCGTAATAAGCAGTATAAGAACAAAAACAAGCCTCATATCCATGCTCTGTTCCCACCTTGGAACACTACTGTGTGTTTTGACAGAAAAGCTCCCTGCAACCCTCTTAAGTGTGGATAATATTACAGGAAGAGTT
>JAZQBI010000198.1:0-40528 GCA_045545635.1 Clostridia bacterium
AAATCTCGTAAGAGATTTATATCGTTGAATCTGTCCGCACTAGTAGTGCGACAGATTCTATGTGATTTGTGTGGTGTCTGCGACAGTATAAATTATAATATATCACTTTTCCCCAAATTGCATTTAGAACAAAGCGTCTGTAAATTATCTATTGTTGTATCTCCTCCTTTTGAAAAAGGTATAATATGGTCGATATGTAGCTCAACAGAGGAGTCCTTAGCAGGAGAGGCACCACAAGCACAACATTTAAAATTATCTCTTTTTAGAACCTGATATCTTAGTTTGTCTGATATACTTCTTGAAACTTTTAGCAATTTGGTTTGTATTGTCTTATTTGTCTTTGGTTGGCAAACAGGACATTTTCTTAACCAAACATCACAACCATTAGCTAAATACTTATGTCCGCAATTCAAGCATTCCATTTCGAAAGCATTTTGATTATTATGCGTTTGGGATTTCCCTCTATATCCTAAATTTTTTTGATTATTTTTATTTATATATCCAACATCTAATGTATTCATTTTATTTCCCCCCAAAAAGAATATATAAGCAGACAGTATTTTAATACTTATTTCTTGTTTTTAGCTGTAGTCACAGATGCAATCAACTTTCTTCTTATTGTTCCGCATTTGTTAATCAAATGTTTGTATGTAATTTCATCAATCTTATTCTTGCGGTATAATAATTCTAACCAATACTCAGTTTCAAAGCTTTCTTTTAAAGATATTTCTAATTTGTTTATAAAATCAGCTTTGCTTTGAGCATATTTGGCTTCGTGAAGATTTGCACCAATAGATGAAGAACATCTCAATAGCTGGTTAATATATACCGAACAACCCTTAATGTTGTCGCAAATATCAGATATTTCTATTGCAAAGTTAATAGTTTCTTCTCGCAATAAGTTTTTCTGTTCCATAATTGAATCTCCTTTGTCGATATACACGCTATGCGTGTTCGATATATTTTGCTTCGCAAAATTCGATATAAACTCGCTATACTCGTTTTCGATATGATATAAATCTCGTTGCCGTAAGGCAACATATCGAGCCGTAAGGCATATCGAGTTCAAACGGAACATATCGAAAATCTCGTAAGAGATTTATATCGTTGAATCTGTCCGCACTAGTAGTGCGACAGATTCTATGTGTCCCGAATGAGGAAACATATCCACTCCGCAAACTTTTTTTAGATTGTACCCAAATTCACCGAGCATCTTCACATCGCGTGCCAGTGTGGCGCTGTTGCAGGATACATACACGAGTTTTTTTGGAGATATTTCGTCTATCAGTTTTAGCATGTCCTCGCTGCAGCCCTTACGGGGAGGATCAACAACAACTATATCTGCGGTTTTGCCGCTATCCACAAGTTTTCGCACCACATGGGCACAATCACCTGCGTAGAATTCGGCATTGGTAATATCGTTATTTTTTGCGTTTTCCTTTGCATTCTCTATTGCCTTTTCCACAATCTCCACACCGATTACTTTTTTTGCTTTTTTGGCAAGAAAGAGGGAGATGCTTCCCGTACCGCAGTACAGGTCAAACACATTTTCATTATCTTTCGGTGAGGCATATTCCAGTGCCTTCGCATATAGCTTTTCTGTCTGACTGCCGTTTACCTGAAAGAAACTCTCTGATGACAAAGTGAACTTAAGGTCATCAATCATAGAGCATATTTTGTTTTCTCCCCATAGCACACGGTTTTCATTTCCGAGGATGAGGTTTGTTTTTTCAGTGTTAATATTCTGTATAACGCCTTTCAAACCTGAGCAAACTTGTAGGCTATCGATAAGCTCATCAATATGGGGCAGGGGTTTTTGGCTGTTTGTTACCACGGTAAAAAGCATTTCGCCTGTTTTGTTTCCTGTTCGGATGTAGATGTGTCGTAATATTCCCTTGTGGCTTTTTTCGTCATATACGCTTATGCCGTATTTATTGGCATATCGCAGGAATATCTCTGCCGCAGTGTTTATATCTTCATTTTGAATAAGACATTTCGCTATTGGGACTATACTGTGGCTTCTTTTGGAATAGAAGCCGAATACCGTTTTTCCTTTGTGTCTGCCAAGGGGTAGCTGTGCCTTGTTTCTGTATGCAAAAATATCCTCTGCAGATATCACACTGTCAAAGTCGTATTCATCGGGATGAAGTCCGCCTATTCTCTGGAGGTTGCCCTTTATTATATTCTCTTTTATCTGTATCTGGTGGTTATAGTCTATATGCATAAAGTCGCATCCGCCGCAAGCGGTAAAGGCAGGGCATACAGGCTCTGTACGGAAAGGTGACGGCTCAATAATGCTATTTATCCTACCAAAACCATAGGTTTTGTTTCTCTTGGTAACGGTAATGTTGAGTTTGTCACTAGTCACCCCGCCATTTACGAATATGGGATAGTTGTCGTATTTTGCCACACCGCTTCCGTCAGCGGTTACATCTTCTATTGTAACATCAATAATATCGTTATTAATAGTAATCACTCCTTGAGCAACTGTTTAGCTCTAATATACACCGAATTTCATTTTTTTGCAATAGTCAACATATATTTAATCAGGTGATTATATGGAAACTGTAATACTGAAACCCTATGATGAAAAAATACACGCAGTTGCAGAATACTATGTTTTTTCCGGCGGAATTAAGATAAAATGCAGTGTCAGGGGGCTCGGTGTCCCCGGTATGCACAAGCTTTTTCTTATGAGTTCTTTAAAGCCTGCCAATCAGCCTGTTATAGCGGATACGCTGGAATTAAAAGACGGAGCTTGCTTTTTTGAGCGTACTCTTTCTTTGGGTGATGTTGCATACAGAGGCTACTATCCTGAGGATATAGATACCTTTGTACTGGCAGTAAGAGAGGACAACAAATATATTCCCGAAGCAGTAGGCTTTTCCCGTCTTTTGTGGGATGTGGGTATGTCTTTTGGAAAAACAGAAGGTATTCCCGGCTCTTCTCTTCTTAAAGTAAACAAAGCTCCACACAATGACGCATATTATGAGGTGCTCAAAGAAATTGATGATTTTTGTTCTTCCGCTTTCAGGTCAGACGAGTGTCCTCTGAGTGGAATGGATTGGTACATCGCAAGTGAAAAAACTCTGCCTGTCGATGTAAGTGCATACAGACATCTTTTGACACCAAAGGCTATACAAATGATACAGTCCGACGGATTTCCTCTTCTGTTCGGAGTACAAAAAGAAGGACTTACGGCATTTGCACATAAGTCCTTTGGTTCTAATCCTTTTGAAAATGCAGATGACTGCACCGTGAAAAGGGGGGATTATTATATTGTAGGTGTTCGATTCAAAAGTGACGGTCAGTATTTTGAGAAAATAGTCTGACTACCTGTTCCTGTTATATATCTCCATAAGTCCTTTCAGAAGAAGCTCATCATCCACTGTTATTTCGCTTTTGCAAAGGGGCACAATTACCTTGGCAAGACCGCCGGTGGCAACAACATTAACTTTTTCGCCAAGCTCTTTTTCGATTCCCTCAATTATTCCGTCCATACCATAGGCTGTGGAGTAGAGTATGCCGCTTTTCATACAGTCAACGGTGTTTGTGCCTATGAATTTGCCCGGAGTATCGAGGCTGATTTTGGGTAGCTGTGATGTTCCGCTTGCCAGAGATTTCATAGAGAGCATAAGTCCCGGCATAATCATACCGCCAAGAAGCTCTTTTTTGCTATTTATAACGGTTATGGTAGTTGCAGTGCCGAAGTCGATTATGGCAAGGGGAGCACTGTATTCTTTCAGTGCTGCAACAGCACCTACCACAAGGTCGCTTCCAAGCTGAGCAGGGTTGTCCACCTTGATGCTGAGTCCGGTTTTTATTCCCGGTCCTACTATCAGGGAATCCTTTCCCGTTATTTTGTGTATGGCATTTTGTATTACATTTGTAATATCGGGAACAACCGAGGAAATTATGGCACCCTCGATATTTTCGGGAGTGATATTGTAAAGCTCCAGAACATTTTTGAACGAAACTGCATATTCAAGTGCAGTTGATGTTGTTTTGGTGGAGAGCCTTTCGGTAAATATTACCTTGTTATTGTCGAAGCAACCGATAACAATATTGGTGTTGCCTATATCTATTGCAAAAATCATATGCTTATATCCTTTCCGAAGCACGTAGAATTCTTACTATAATGGGAGCAAAAATGATGTTTACCGCAAGCTCGAATATAAAGTTTCCGCCTACAAGACCGAAAATCATATATTGAGCTACATTTCCGCCGAGACCTGCTTCCGATGCCCACATGGATATTGTATCCATAAAAAACACAAGACATCCCAAAAGGAATACACCTGTGTTTACCAAGGGGCATATAACTGCCGCAACTGCAGTGGAAACAATTATGCTACCTTTGGATAGCTTGTTTGCCAGTGCGTAGGCATAGCCGGAAATGAGACCGCAAAGACAGCCTTTAAGAAGCACAGTTACAATAGTACCCGGTGCATTAACTGCCAGAAAAGCTGCCGCATCGCCGCTTATGAGTACCACAATACCGAATACCAGACCAAGAAATCCTCCGATTTTTGCTCCGCAGGTTGCCGTTCCTATAACTATCGGAATCAGCACCAGAGACACAGAGAATGGTCCCAGCTTAATAAAAGCACCCATGTACTGCAGTATGATTACAAGTGCAGTAAGAACAGCACTTACAACCAGTGTCCTTGTGGACAAGTTTTTTTCTTTCGTCATATTAAATTCCTCCTTGTTAATGTTCTCCCTTATTGGAGATACAGTACGGGGACATTATAGCACCATTTTTTTTGTTTGGCAATAGTTTTGGTGTTGATTTTTTTAATCTTCGGGTATATAATAAGTTAAAATGTCAAAATAGGTCGGAGGACAAAATGTTTACAAAAACATATGAAATGCGTTACAGCGATTACAAGGATTTTGATACAATAAAGGTTTCTTCCGTTCTGGATATTGTTCAGGAGATTTCCACGGCACATTCCGCACATCTTGGCTACGGTATAGACAAGCTAAGGTCAATGGGTGTTGCGTGGCTTATTCAGGGAGTAAAGCTTCATCTGGAAAAGCCTGTAAGTACGGCTTATCCTTTGGAGGCATATACTGCAGTAAAAAGCACAGGCGGAGCTACCTCGGAGAGAGGCTGCATAATAAAGCAACGTGGCGAAACCGTTGCAAAAACTATATCAAACTGGTTTCTCTTTGATTCTGTAAAAGGAAAAATTGCAAGAATCAGTCCCGAAATGCAGGCGGCTTATCCCATATATGATTTTGATGATGAATTCTTTTCATATAAGAAACCCGAACTTATTAAGGATGCACCAAGGATGTATGAAATAAGAGTTTCCAACAAGGAAATAGATACAAACAAGCATCTTAACAATCAGAAAAGTGCCGAGCTTCTTATGGATGCCCTGCCTTTTGATTTCAGCTTTACGGATATGAGGGTTCTCTACAAGAAGCCTGCATACCTTGGTGACGAGCTGGATGTGTGCCTTTGCGAGACGGACAAGGGTTACTATGTTCATCTTGCAGATAATGATGGAAATATATGTGTAGCGGGAAGCTTTGAAAGGGAGTAGAATTATGCTTGGAGCTTTGGTTAATTTTGCAGCGGTAATACTTGGTGCAATCGTTGGTGCACTTCTAAAAAAGGGTATGCCGGAGAGAATATCCAACGCCATGACAACGGCTGTGTCTATGGTGGTTGTGTACATAGGAATAGACGGTATGATGTCCGGCACAAATACAATGGTACTTGTTTTTGCCGTTATCATAGGCGGTCTCATAGGAACACTCCTTGACCTTGACGGCAAAATACACACTTTGGGAAACAAGGTAGAAGAAAAATTTGCCTCCGGCGGAAGTGGAAAGGTTTCTGAGGGCTTTGTAAGTGCCACACTTCTGTTTTGTGTGGGTGCTATGGCAATAGTGGGACCTTTGCAGTCGGGACTTTCCGGCAATCACGAAATGCAGTTTACAAAGTCAGTGCTTGACTTTATATCTGCCATCGTATTTGCCTCTGCTCTTGGCGGCTTGGGTGTTGGCTTGTCTGCCTTTTCTGTTCTGTTGCTTCAGGGTGGCATAACTCTTCTTGCACAGCTTGTAAGTCCATATCTTACAGATTATGTAATAGGGGAGATGACCTGTGCAGGTTCGGTTCTTATATTTGTGCTTGGACTTAATCTTATGGGAATTACCAAGATTAAGCTTATGAATTATATTCCGGCAATCCTTATGCCGGTGGTGCTTTGTCTCTTTATGAAATAGGAGTAATCGGTATGCTTTCTTCCTGTACACTTTGCCCGAGAAAATGCGGTACTGACAGGCTCTCGGGGAAAATCGGTTTTTGCGGTAGTGACAACAGAATAAAAATTGCACGCTCGGCTCTTCACTTTTGGGAAGAGCCTTGTATTTCCGGCAAAAACGGTTCGGGAACAGTGTTTTTCTCCGGGTGCAATATGAAGTGTATCTTTTGCCAGAATCATATAATCAGTACAGGCGGCAAGGGCAGGGAGGTATCCGTCCGTGAGCTTTCCGATGAATTTCTTCGTTTGCAGGATATGGGTGCCCATAATATAAATCTGGTAACTCCGACACATTATGTTCCCCACATAATAAGTGCTCTTGATATTGCAAAGGAAAGGGGACTTGGCCTGCCTGTGGTATACAACTGCGGTGGCTACGAAAATGTGGAAACTATTAAACTCCTGCGGAGATATGTGGAAATATATATGCCCGATATCCAGTATTTTTCCGACAAATACGCTATTGAATATTCCAAGGCACCAGACTACTTCCGTTATGCTGCCGAAGCTCTGGAGGAGATGTTATCTCAGGTTGGAACTCCCATATTTGACAATGACGGAATTATGAAAAAGGGTGTCATAGTCCGCCATCTTATGCTTCCGGGCTTGCTTTTTGATACCAAAAAAATTATGGATTATCTGGCAAGGCAATACGGAAACAACATATATATAAGTCTTATGAGCCAATATACTCCGATGCCCGCGGTAGCATCTCACAAAAATCTATCCCGAAGACTTACCAAAGCACATTATGAGTCAATGGTTGACTACATTGAACTTCTGGGACTTGAAAATGTGTTTGTTCAGGATATAGCCTCTGCAACAGAGAGCTTTATTCCCGAATTTTAAGCAGCTTTTTAACCCAGTGCAATGTCAAGACTCATCATAAGAGTGAAGCCGATGGCAAACATCACTGCCCCTGTGCTTGCCTTTTCAAAACTGCACATTTTGGGAATAAGCTCGCTTACGGTAACATATATCATAGCTCCTGCCGCAAAGGACAGGATTACAGGGAGTGCAGGGGTAATAAGCGAAGCAAGGATTATGGTAAGAACAGCACCGATAGGTTCTACAACGCCTGAGGCAAATCCCATAAGGAAGGATTTGAAACGGCTTTCACCCTCGGAGGCAAGAGGCATAGATATTATGCTCCCTTCAGGAAAGTTCTGTATGGCAATTCCCACAGACAGAATAACGGCAGATGCAGCGGTTATTCCCGCTTCCCCTGCAAGAAAAGATGCAAGGCAGGCACCTACTGCCATACCCTCGGGAAGATTGTGGAGAGTAACTGCAAAAAACAGCATAGATGGTCTTTGGGTACAGTTGATTTTTGGAATTACCGCACCGTCCTCGGGCAGAAGTTTATCCATAAAAACCATAAGAGCAATCCCAAGCCAGAATCCGGACAATGCAGGAAGAAAAGACAAGCTTCCAAGATGGGAACTGCGGTTTACCGCAGGAATAATCAGGCTCCAGACAGAAGCCGCTGTCATAACTCCAGATGCAAAGCCCAGAAGTGCACCGCGAAGCTTAGCATTGAGCTTGCCGTTTATAAAAAAGACGCATGCGGCACCAAGGGTTGTGCCGAGCAGAGGGAGCAGAATACACTCCAGTACAACATATATCATAAATAACACCGCTTTCTCGCATTTTATTCCAGTATATGTTGTATGAGTTAATTTTGTTATTTTTGGATAGAATAAAAAAGGAGGGATGAGAGATGTTGATATTTTCTTTTATTGTTATTATAGCAGTACTCGGTGTTGCCTATTGGGCATACCTGTATGCATTCAGGCGTGATGACAAGCGTCAGGCATTGGAGATGGATGTTCCCTATGCCACATACCGTAAGGCGGCAATAGAGAAAATATACGCTCTTATGAATGTCCCTTTTGAAAGTGTGAACATAACATCCTATGACGGACTGAACCTTTACGGAAGATACTATCATTTTAGGGATGGTGCACCTGTTGCAATTATAATGCACGGCTACAGAAGTAACTATTGCCGTGACGGAAACGGTGCATTCAGTATGCTTCGTGCTATGGGTTTCAACATCCTTATGCCTGATCAACGAGCTCACGGCAAAAGCGGAGGAAAGGTGATAACCTACGGAATAAAGGAACGGTACGATTGTCTCGGATGGGTTGAATATATAAAGAAGAAAAACGGAAATGATGTTAAAATCGCCCTTATGGGTGTGTCTATGGGTGCCGCAACGGTTATGATGGCATCGGATATCGTGCCCAAAGAAAATGTAAAGGTAATTGCGGCAGACTGCGGATATTCTTCTCCAAGGGAGATAATATGCCATGTAGCAAGGAAGATGAAGCTTCCTCCGCTCATAAGCTATCCTTTTGTTATATTGGGAGCTTTCTTTTTCGGCAGAGTTAATATAAATGAAGCATCAGCAGTAAAATCCCTCGAAAAAACAGATATTCCCGTGCTTTTTATTCACGGAGAGGATGATGGCTTTGTGCCTTGCAGTATGAGTCAAAAGTGTTTTGAACACTGCAGCTCTCCCAAAGAAATTCTCACCGTACCCGGTGCTTCCCACGGTGTGAGCTACTATGTGGATAACGTAAAATATGAACAAACTGCAAGGAATTTTGTAAAAAAATTTATGAAAATGTAGAAAAAGGAAAATTTTTTTGCGAAAACTATTGATTTATTGAAAAACCTGTGATATACTGTCCGTAATTTAATACCCGTTGAACCTTTCGGAACCCCAAAGAACCGAAAGCGGGAGGGAACTCTGGAGAATCTCATTTATTTGAGTGCCGAAGGTGCAAGGCGGTTTTGCTGCCGAATCTCTCAGGCAAAAGGATAGAGTCTGCGTATAGTCACATCGTATGCGGTGTGCGTGTGTGCAGTTCCGGAGTTGCTGTTTATTATGGCAGCTTTTTTTATTTTTTATTTTTAGGAGGTCTTCTTATTATGGAAGCAAAGTTGTTAGGTATTGTTCAGAATCTCAATGCATGGCTTTCTGACTACATCCTCATTGTTCTGCTTGTGGCAACCGGTCTTATTTTCTCATTTAAGACAAAGTTTGTTCAGGTTCGCTGCTTTGGCGAAGGATGCAAGAGAGTGTTTGGCGGTCTCAAATTTAAGGGTGGAAAACAGTCAAGCGGTTTAAGTTCTTTCCAGGCCCTGGCTACAGCTATTGCAGCTCAGGTTGGTACAGGTAACATCGTAGGTGCTTCCGGTGCAATCCTTGTGGGTGGTCCCGGTGCTATCTTCTGGATGTGGATTATCGCTTTCCTCGGTATGGCTACTATCTATGCAGAAGCAGTTCTCGCTCAGGAAACCCGTGTTGTTGATGCAAACGGCGAAGTACACGGCGGTCCCGTTTACTACATAAAGAAAGCATTCCCCAATGGCTTTGGTACTTTCCTCGCAGTTTTCTTTGCGATAGCTGCAGTTCTCGCTCTCGGCTTTATGGGAAGCATGGTACAGAGTAACTCCATTGCAGAAACCTGCAATACAGCATTTGGTATCCCCACATGGGTTATGGGTGTCATTGTTGCCGCTATTGCTGCAATAATCTTTATTGGCGGTGTTCAGAGACTTGCATCCGTTACAGAAAAGGTAGTACCCATCATGGCAGGACTTTACCTTATTGGCGGTATCATTATTCTTATCGTTCGTATTAAGTACATCCCTGCAACAATCGGTACAATATTCAAGTTTGCTTTCACTCCCGATGCTCTCATCGGCGGCGGTATCGGTTATGCATTAAAGACCGCTATCAGCCAGGGTGCAAAGAGAGGTCTGTTCTCCAACGAAGCTGGTATGGGTTCCACACCTCACGCTCACGCTATGGCAAATGTTGATAAGCCTCACGATCAGGGTGTTTCTGCTATGATCGGTGTGTTTATAGATACATTCATAGTTCTTACAATGACAGCTCTCGTTGTTATCTCCTGCACATATGTAGGTGACGGTGCTCTTGCCGGTGCAAACGGTGCAAGCTATGCACAGCTTATTGCGGATAACGGTATTTCTAAGACAAACATCATGCAGATGGCTTTCGGTTCTGTTACCGGTGCAAACTTTGGTAATATTTTTATTGCAATATGCCTTTTCTTCTTTGCATTTTCAACCATTATCAGCTGGAACTTCTTCGGTAAACTCAACGCTCAGTATCTTACTAAGAACAACAAGGTTGGAGTAATGATATATGCTGTTATTTCAATCGCATTTATCTTTACAGGTTCCATCCTTTCCAATGACCTTGTATGGGAGCTCACAGACTTCTTTAACTACCTTATGGTTCTCCCCAACGTTATTGCTCTTGTAGCTCTGGCAAAGATTGTAAAGAATGCTTCACAGAAGAAATAATAGGTATAACTGATGGTTATTTTGCAGAGGCGGATTTTGTAATTCGCCTCTGTTTTTCTGCGGAAAAATATTTTATAAAAAAAGGTTGACATTGATATGCCACTATGCTATAATGCTATGGTAAACGCATAAGTACGGTCTGTAAATCTGCCCTGCGGCAGATACCGTAAATTAGCGATATCATATGAAGGAGGTGCTTCAAATGTATGCAATTATCGAAACAGGCGGCAAGCAGTACAAGGTTTCCGAAGGTGATGTAGTATTCATCGAAAAGGTAGCAGGCAGCGAAGGCGATGCCGTTAAGTTTGACAAGGTGCTGGCAGTAGGCGGCGAAAAGACAGTAATCGGTGCTCCCGTAGTAGACGGTGCAAGCGTAGATGCTAAGGTACTCGCTCAGGGTAAAGGCAAAAAGGTTATTGTTTTCAAGTACAAGCCCAAAAAAGGCGAAAAGTGCAAGAAAGGCCACAGACAGCTCTTTACAAAAGTTCAGATCGAAAAGATCAACGCGTAAGCTATGACAGAGGTTAAGCTTTTTCGCGACAGGGATGCCAATATCGTTAAGGGTATCGTGTCCGGTCATACGGGCTATGAGGATATCGGCAAGGATATAGTTTGTGCATCTGTTTCATCGGTACTTTTTATGACCTTGAACGGTATAGAAAATGTACTTAATATTAAGTTCGGTTACTCTGTGGACGATGCAATGGCAGAGTTCATACTTCCCGACGATTTAGACGATGAAGAAATCAGTAAAATAAATATATTATTGGAATCAATGTATCTTTTCCTTTGTGAACTTGAGATGCAGTACCCCGATAATATCAAAGTTACCGAATTGGAGGTGTAATTTGATGTTTAGCTTAAATATTCAGTTATTTGCTCATAAAAAAGGTATGGGTAGTACCAAGAACGGCAGAGACAGTGAGTCCAAGCGTCTCGGCGTTAAGAAGGGTGACGGTCAGTTTGTTAAGTCCGGTAACATCCTTGTTAGACAGAGAGGTACTAAAATACACCCCGGCATCAATGTTAAGAAGGGCAGCGACGATACTCTCTTCGCAGTTGTTGACGGAAAGGTTAAGTTCGAAAGACTTGGCAGAGACAAGAAGCAGGTAAGCGTGTACGAAATCGCACAGTAATCTGTGGGTTGTAAAAAACGGCCCGACTTTACGAGCGTAAATAGTATTTCATGAGGAAATCCGCAAGTAATTGCGGATTTCTCTTAAATTGTAAATGTATAAGGGAGTGAAAATTAATGCTGGCAGATACAGCCGAAATTTATATAGAAGCCGGAAACGGCGGTAACGGCCTTGTGAGCTTTCATCGAGAGAAATATGTTGCTGCAGGCGGTCCCGACGGCGGTGACGGCGGTAACGGCGGAAGTATAATCTTTGTTGCAGACGAGAAGATGAGCACTCTTTCGGACTTCCGTTATCAGCGTAAATACAAGGCTCAGAACGGTGAGGACGGCAGAGCTGCAAAGAGCTCCGGCAAAAACGGAGAAAATCTTATGGTCAAAGTACCCTGCGGCACCGTAATCCGTGATATAGATTCCGACAGAGTTATTGCAGATATGAAAACTCCCGGTCAGACATTTGTTGCGGCAAAGGGAGGAAGCGGCGGATGGGGTAACAGCCATTTTGCAACTGCAACAAGACAGATTCCCCGTTTTGCAAAAAGCGGCACAGACGGTGAAAGCCGAAATATCAAGCTTGAGCTTAAGCTCCTTGCGGATGTGGGACTTGTGGGATTTCCCAATGTAGGAAAATCCACTCTTCTCTCTGTTGTGAGCGATGCCAAACCCAAAATTGCCAACTACCACTTTACAACTCTTGAGCCAAATCTCGGCGTAGTCCGAACCAACGAGGGTACAAGCTTTGTTATGGCAGATATCCCCGGACTTATTGAGGGTGCAGGCGAGGGTGTGGGACTCGGTCACGAGTTTTTGCGTCATGTAGAGAGGACAAGACTTCTCATTCATGTGGTGGATGCCTCCGGCATAGAGGGCAGAAATCCCATAGAAGATTTTGACCTTATAAATAAGGAGCTTGCCACATACAACGAAAAGCTCTCCGAAAGACCTCAGATTGTTGCGGCAAATAAAATGGATGTAGTGTATGATGAGAGTATATACGAAGGCTTTTGTACAGAAATGGAAAAAAGAGGATACAAGGTTTTCCGCATAAGTGCTGCAGCCAACAAGGGCGTGGCAGAGCTTATGATGTATGTTGCATCGGTGCTCGATACCATTCCCGTTCCCGTACTCTACGATGAGGATGAGGTGGAAACAACGGTTATTTCCTTTAAAGATGACCTGCCCTTTACGGTATCGGTGGAGGATGGCGTCTATGTGGTGGAGGGAAGCTGGGTTAAGCGTATGATAGGCTCTACCAACTTTGAGGACAGCGAGTCTCTCCAGTACTTCCAGAATGCACTCCGCAAAAAGGGAGTAATAAAAGCTCTGGAAAAGGAAGGCATACAAGAGGGCGACCTGGTTCGCATGTATGAACTTGAGTTTGATTATATGAGATAAAATAAATTAATTCCCTTGCAGTCATTGACAAGCAGGGGAATTTTTTGTATAATAATATAATGACATTATTGTGGAAAGGAATGTGCGTGGCATATGATAACAAGCAAGCAGAGGGCTTTTCTTAGAAGCCTTGCAAATAAGCTTGATGCTACCGTTCAGGTAGGTAAAGGCGGTATAAACGAAAATATGCAGAAGCTCGTAGAAGATATCCTCGAAAAGAAAGAGCTTGTCAAGGTTCATGTGCTGGAAAATGCATTTTCCGACACAAGGGATGTTTGCCGTGAGCTTGCAACTCTGGTAGGTGCAGAGGAAGTTCAGGTTATCGGAAGTAAGTTTGTTCTCTACAAGGAATCCCGCGAAAACAAGCGGATAGACATAAACAAGCTTACCGTAAAAAAAGACGAACCCAAAAAGCCCAAAACAGAGGTTAAGCCTCTCTACAAGGCAAAGGAAAAAAAGCGTCTCCGTGAGGAAAAGGAAAGAAAAGTTAAGTTTTTTAAAAAAGCTTACCGGAAAGGGTGACAAGCTTGGCAGTTGCAGTTTTCGGAGGTACATTTGATCCCGTCCACCTCGGGCATATCCGTATGGCAGAGAATGTCTTTAAGGAGTTTAATCCGGATAAGCTTATTGTTCTTCCAAACGGCAACCCTCCTCATAAGGCAGATAAGGACAAGACCGCCTTTGAACACAGGTACAATATGCTTGTGTCTGCATTTGGGAATATGGAAAAGGTGGAAATATCCGATTACGAAGCGGATACCTCAAAGCACAGCTATTCGGTAGATACCATGCGTTATTTCAGGAAGAGATACGGTGAGGAAACCTTTTTTGTGCTGGGTGCAGATTCACTTCTCACCATAGACCAATGGTATAAATACGAGGAGCTTCTTTCGGAGAATACTTTTGTCGTATTCCGCCGCAAGGGTGACAGTGAGCTTTTGGCACTGGCGCAGAGATACAGAGAGCTTTACGGTACCAAAATTTGCATAGCCTCTATGCCATATGAGGATATATCCTCCACGGATATCCGTAGTGATATCGGCGGAATATGGGACAGGGCACTTTCCGACAGTGTAAAGGAATATATAATATCAAACGGTCTTTATACCGGCTATGACAGTATTGCACAGTATCTCAAAACCGTACTTAAAAAATCACGGTTTGAACATACTATGCGTGTTGCACACACGGCAAGGCGTCTTGCAGATTTGCACGGTGAGGACAGAGACAAGGCATATCTTGCAGGACTGTTGCACGATTGTGCCAAGGGCTTTTCTGAGGAAGAACTAAGGAGCAGGATGGACGAATACGGTATAGTTCCCGACGAAGTCACAAAAGCTTCTCCCCAGATATGGCACAGTTTTGTCGGTGCCTATGAAGCCAGAAAACTCTGGGGTGTGGATGATGATATTTTTGATGCAATATATTTTCACACTACGGGCAATGCAGATATGACAAGGTTATGTGCCATAGTTTATCTTGCGGATGCCATAGAGCCGGGCAGAAGTTATACAAATGTTGATTTTTTAAGAAAAACTGCAGAGGTTTCCTTGAGCCGTGCAGTTAGGGAATATACAAAGATGTCAGTGGAATTTGTGGAAGCGAGGGGACTTAAGGTTCATCCTGATACCCTTGCAATATTGAACAGGAGATAAAAATGAGTACAAAATCTTTCTTTAAACTACTTGCATCATTAATATTGACTTTTGGTGTTACTGCAATGTGTCTTATTACAGCTTATGTCTGTACCAGCGGCGGTTCTTTCTTCGGATATGAGTTTTCCCCTGCGGCAAGCTTTACCCATATCAATACTATGCTTATGGGACTCGATGTTGGAGGAACAAGAGCTGATGTAATGATTTTAGGTCAGCTCAATGTTGCCGACGGCGAAATCAATATGCTTCAGATACCCCGTGACACATATGTTAAAGACAACGGAAGAAGCGACAAAAAAATAAATTCCGCATACGGTCACAACAAGGAAAAGACAGTATTTAAGGAAGTTAAGCAGATTACAGGAATTACCGTCAACAAGTATGTTGCTGTTGATACCTCGGGATTTCGTAATCTTATAGATACAATCGGCGGTGTGGATTTTGATGTACCTCAGGATATGCATTACGAGGATCCCACACAGGACCTCTATATCCACCTCAACAAGGGTATGCAGCACCTTGACGGGGACAAGGCAGAACAGCTGGTCCGCTTCAGGAGATACCCTGAGGGTGATATCGCCAGAATGAGAGTTCAGAGTGATTTTATTCAGGCAACGGTTGATGAGCTTTTCAGTCTTGCCAATGTATTTAAGATAAGCGATCTGGTTGAGGATATTTCCAATATAGTGTACACAAACTTTACACTTAACGAGCTTCTGGCATATGCTCCTCATATATTTGCCATAAACAGAGACAACATAAACACCTATCAGCTTGTTGGTACTCCTCAGTATATAGGTGGAGGCTCATATGTAATTCCCGATTATGACGGAAACTATGCCCTTGCAAGGGAGCATTTTGTTCCCGAGGGTACTGCAGAACAGAAGAATGCAGAGGAGCTTGAGGAAGCATTCCTTTCCGGTATAACAGAGTATGAGGATGCGGGAAGCTTTGAACCCCATAAATTGGTTTTTAACAGATTTACAAGTGTTGAAATTATAGATTGCTCCGGCGGTACGGTTGATGTTCACGAGCTTTCTGACCGTCTTGGAGAATACGGCTTCAATGTTCTTGGGATTACCCAGACGGAAGCTGTTCAGGACAAAACTGTTGTTATAGCACGAAAAAAATCAGCCTTTGCGGCAACTGTTGCAAAAATTACGGGAAAGAGTGATTATGCGCTCAATCCCAATAAGGAATCAAAGTGCGATGTGACAATAGTAGTAGGTAAAGAAATATAGGAGGTATCGTATGGATACACTTTCTCTTGCGGCAAAGATAGTAAAATGTGCCGATGACAAAAAGGCAAACGATATAAAGCTTCTGGAAATCAAGGAGCTTACTACACTGGCGGATTATTTTGTTATCTGCCATGCAAATTCCGGCACACAGATGGGTGCAATATATGATGAAATAGAGGAAAAGCTCAGCGAAGAGGGATTTTCACTTCATAATCCCGGCTCTCAGGGGGCATCTCAGTGGATTCTTATGGACTACGGCGATGTTATTGTTCATATATTCAATACGGAATCCAGAGAATTCTACGGTATAGAAAATCTCTGGACAGATGCAAAGGATATAGATATTTCGGAATTTATATAATTCTTTTGAAGGGATGATAGAATATGAATTATGATTTTGGTGCCATAGAAAAAAAGTGGCAGGCAAAATGGGAAGAAACCAAGGCTTTCAAAACAGAAATAAATGATAAGCCAAAATACTACACACTGGAAATGTTCCCCTATCCTTCGGGAAATCTCCACATGGGACATGTGCGTAACTACTCCATAGGTGATGTTGTGGCAAGATTCAAGAAGATGAACGGGTACAATGTTCTCCATCCTATGGGTTGGGATTCCTTTGGTCTCCCTGCGGAAAATGCCGCTATCAAAAACGGTGCAAACCCCAAGGACTGGACAGACTCCAATATAGAAAATATGAGAATTCAGCTCAAAACTCTGGGACTTAGCTACGATTGGGACAGAGAGGTTGCTACCTGCAAGCCCGATTACTATAAGTTTACCCAGAAGCTTTTCCTTGAGTTCTTTAATCACGACCTTGCATACAAGAAGAAATCCTATGTAAACTGGTGTCCTTCCTGTCAGACAGTTCTTGCAAACGAGCAGGTTGTTAACGGTAAGTGTGAAAGATGTAAATCCGAAGTGGGCAAAAAGGATTTGGAGCAGTGGTTCTTCAAGATTACCGAATATGCAGATGAGCTTCTCAAGGATTTAGATAAACTAAAAGGCTGGCCCGAAAAGGTTAAGACCATGCAGGCAAACTGGATTGGCAAGAGTCGTGGTGCACAGGTTACCTTTAAGGTTGACGGTATGGACGAAGAGCTTACCGTATACACCACAAGACCTGATACAATCTACGGTGTAACCTATATGGTTATAGCTCCCGAACATCCCATAGTTCCAAAGCTTGTGGAAGGTCTTGAAACTCAGGCGGAATGTGAAGAGTTTATTCGCAAGATGCAGTTCCTCAATGAAATCGAGCGTACAAGCTCTGAAACAGAAAAAGAGGGTGTGTTTACCGGTCGTTATGTAATTAATCCCATAACAGGAGACAAGGTACCCCTTTATCTTGCAAACTATGTTCTCACGGACTACGGTACAGGTGTTGTAATGGCGGTTCCTGCCCACGATCAGAGAGACTTTGAATTTGCAAGAAAGTACAATCTCCCCATAAAGGTTGTAATTACCCCCGATGGCAAAAATATAGATGCCGATACTATGACAGAATCCTTTGAAGCCGAGGGAATCATGGTTAATTCCGGTGATTTTGACGGTATGGGTAACCGTGATGCACTGGCAAAAATAATAGACTATATGGACGAAAAGGGAATAGGCGAAAGCAAGGTTAACTTCCGTCTTCGTGACTGGCTCATTTCCAGACAGCGTTACTGGGGTGCACCTATCCCAATTATATACTGTGAAGATTGCGGTGCAGTGGGTGTTCCCGAGTCCGACCTTCCGGTGCTTCTTCCTGAGGATGTAGAATTTACCGGTCAGGGCAAATCTCCTCTTACCACCAGCCCCACCTTTGTAAATGCTCCCTGCCCCAAGTGCGGCAAGATGGGTGTGAGAGAAACCGATACAATGGATACATTTGTATGTTCATCCTGGTATTTCTTAAGATACTGCGATCCCAAAAATGCTGACGAGCCTTTCAATTTTGATGCTCTCAAGTACTGGATGGGCGTTGACCAGTATATAGGCGGTGTAGAACACGCAATACTCCATCTTCTCTATGCAAGATTCTTTACTAAGGCTCTTCACAAGATGGGATATGTACCCGTGGACGAACCCTTTGACAACCTTCTTACTCAGGGTATGGTATTGAAGGATGGCACCAAGATGAGTAAATCTCTGGGCAATGTAGTAAGTCCTGAGGAAATTATCAATAAATACGGTGCAGACACCGCAAGACTCTTTATACTCTTTGCAGCTCCCCCCGAAAGAGACCTTGAGTGGAGTGATACTGCAGTAGAAGGCTCCTACAGGTTTATAAACAGAGTTTTCCGTCTTATTACAGATAATCTGGATAGAATTGATATCAAGAATACATCTTACGACAAGAGCAGTCTCAGTGCTGAGGACAAGGAGCTCCGCTATGTTCTCAATTACACCAAGAAAAAGGGAACAGACGATATAAGCATCCGTTTTAACTTCAATACTGCAATAAGCGGTATTATGGAGCTTGTAAATGCTATGTATGCTTACAAGGGTACAAACGATGCTCTCTTTAGCGAAGCGGCTGTTGACATTGTAACAATGCTTGCACCCTTTATTCCTCATGTTACAGAAGAGCTCTGGCTCCTTATGGGCGGCGAGGGCAGTGTTCACGAAAAGGAATGGGTAACATTTGATGAAACCGCTCTTGTTAAGGACGAAATTGAGCTTGTTGTTCAGGTTAACGGCAAGATCAAGGGTAAAATCAATGTTGCATCCTCTCTGGATGATGAAGGCATCAAAGAGATAGCTCTCCTTGACGAAAAGGTAAAGGAAGCAATAGGTGACAAGACCGTTGCCAAGGTTATCGTAGTTAAGGGAAGACTTGTAAACATAGTAGTTAAATAATGGCATATCCAAATCACCCCGTAACATATATTGTTACGAGGTGATTTTTTTATGGCACAAAACGGATATCTTACATCAAGAATTTACACCTCTTCACTTCCCGTGGAGGGGGCAATCATTACCGTTATAAAAAGAGAAAACGGCACGCAGGAGATAATAGGCAAGAGAACAACCGACAGAAACGGCCTTATAGCACCCATAACAATTTCCGCACCGGATGAGGCACTCTCTCTTGAACCGTCAGATGCTGCGGTTTTTGCAACAGTGGATGTAAGAGTTGACAAGGAAGGCTTTTACACAGTAGAAATCAAGGATGTACAGATTTTCGGAGGGCAGACCACTGTGGTCGATACTCCTCTCATACCGCTTCCCGACAATCAGAGCTTTGATAACAGGGCAGAGGAATTTGTACAGACACCTCAGAATTTGTAAGGGGGGTGAATTTATGGCAGTTGTAGTTACTCCGTCCATACCCCAGACTATCACGGTTCATCTGGGGCCTCCGGACTCCAATGCACAAAATGTCACATTGCCCTTTTCGCAATATATAAAAAATGTGGCATCCAGCGAAATATATCCTACTTGGAATGAATCTGCAATATATGCAAACATATATGCACAGATATCCTATGCATTAAACAGAGTTTACACCAATTTCTACAGAAGCAGGGGCTATGATTTTGATATAACCAGCTCAACCGCCTATGACCAGAAGTTTATAAACGGAAGAACTATTTTTGAAAATATAAGCCGCATTGTGGATAATATTTTTACTACATACATACGCAGAATAGGAAACATTGAACCCCTTGCTGCCAAATATTGCAACGGTACCACCGTAACCTGCAACGGGCTCTCTCAGTGGGGAAGTGAATACCTTGCACGGCAGGGGTACAATTCCATTGGTATCCTTAAATATTACTACGGTGACGATATTGAGCTTGTGGAAAATACTCCCATAACGGACATACAGACACTCTATCCGGGATATCCCATAAGACGTGGAGATTCGGGAGATGCAGTAACGGTTATACAGAGAGAAATCAATACCATATCACGGAATTATCCTGCAATACCCCGTGTGGATGTGGATGGAATTTTTGGAGAGAGTACCGAGAGAGCAGTAAGAACATTTCAGCAAATTTTTGACCTTACCCCCGACGGAGTAGTAGGTCAGGCAACATGGAACAAGCTTGTTATGCTCTATACGGGACTTCTTCGACTTTCAGAGCTTGACAGCGTGGGAGTTACCATTTTTGGTTCTTCCCTTGATTTTCCGGGTGCATTAAGACTTGGGGATGAAAATGATTATGTTGCAACTCTTCAGTACTTTTTGTCAGTGATAAGTGAGTTCTACGACACAGTTCCATCTGTTCCCATAACGGGATATTTCGGAGAAATTACCCGTGATTCGGTTATTGGATTTCAGCGTACGGCAGGAATAGTCCCTGACGGAATAGTTGGAAGGAGAACCTGGGAGGAGCTGTACAGATACTACGACGGAGCAAGAAACACCGTACTTATTCCCGATATCAATGCACCGTCTTTTCCCGGAGCAACAGTAGGAGGTTAATAGATATGGAAGATATTCGCTACATTCAGAGACTCCTGAGAGATATTTCCTTTTTTGATGAAGATATAGTAACCGTCATTCCCGACGGCATATACGGAGAGACTACCAAAGACAGTGTGCAAAGCTTTCAGCGGAAATACAATCTTTACGAAACAGGCACAGTGGATAACGATACCTGGGACAAAATTGTTGAGGTTTCCGGAAATGATATCGAAAATAACAGGAGAAATAACGGTATTTTTATAATAGACGAAAGCCTTGTCCCCATATCTCCCGGTGACAGAGGCCGAAGTTTGTATGTTATACAGGCAATGATTCTGGCACTTTCCGACGAGTTTGACAATATAGATGCATTGGAAATAACGGGAATATTTGACTCTGCAACTCAGGCACAGGTAGAGAAAATACAGATACTATCCGGCATAACTCCAAACGGGCAGATAGACAGATTATTTTTGAATACGCTTGCAGAGCTTTATTCTTCATACATTACACGCAACAATTCTTCTAATTCACGGGAGCAGTAACACTAATCCGGGAAGGTGCATATTATAACAGTGTTGACGCATTTGCGAGTATTTTAACGATGCAGTGGCGTAAAAACACGCACCCAAAACGGGTTCAGATTTAAGGGGATGGTGAAGTGTTTTTTAAAAAGCTTGGAATGGGTGTTTTTGTAATCGGTATTCTGGGGTTTGTTCTGGGTATTCTAATGGCTTTTTTTCTTCCGCCTACTGTGATTGCAGTTGTTGAATGTGTACTTATCATTGTACTTTGTATTGCACTTAAAAAGTGTTGCTGAAAAAAGGAGTGTCTTTATGAAGGTAGTAATACTTAACTTTCCCGGATTTGTAAAAAGCGTACTTAAGAAGATATTTAAAATCTAAAAAAATAAGGACTCAAGCATACACTTGAGTCCTTATTTCAATTATTAATAGTTTAGTGATTATATTGCTTTACCTGCTTTTAATGTTCTTAAGCAGCTTGTGCAAATGTGCATCTTCTTAGATGTACCGTTAATAACAGTTCTTACAGGTCTTACATTAGCCTTCCAAGTTCTGTTTGCTCTTCTGTGAGAGTGGCTGACTTTGATACCGAAAGCAACACCCTTACCGCAGATTTCACACTTTGCCATATATATGCACCTCCTATGTTATCCAAAAACGCTATTAGAAATGGTTGTAATGCAATGCCTACAACCACAAAAAATATACACGGTCATAAACACAAGGTATATTGTACCAAAAAAAAATGGGTTTTGCAAGTCTTTTTTTAAAATATTTTTATATTTTTGCAAAAAATCACAAAAAACCTGAAACAAAAGGTTTTATTTTTGATTAGATGTCTCCTGATAATACCTTTTTACGGGACGAATTCTGTAAAAGAAGGCGTTTAGCGACGCACCAAGAAGAATGACAAATGACGAAAGGTATGTCCAGGTTACAAGTATGATAATACTGGCAAGGGAGCCGTATATTACATGATATTTTGAAAAGCTGTTTACATAAAAGGCAAATCCGTAGGAGGCTATGCACCATGCAATTGTTGTAAGTGCCGAACCGCCTATTACATCACGGAAGCGGAGCTTTTTGTCGGGAAGATGCCAGAACATGAGTGTGATACAGACAAATATTACCGCAAGGAATGAAAAATATCGGAGATAACTCCAGGTCTGCTCAGTATCAATAAAATCGAGAAAAGGTACCTTTTCCAGAAGCATTTGTGTCCACTCACCAAAGATAACCAGTGCAAAGCTGATGAAAACAATAATTATGACCGAAAGGGCATACAATATTGAAAGAAGACGAAGTTTAAAGAAGCCACGGGATTCTTTTGTGCCGTAAAAGCGGTTGAAAGCCTTGGTGATGGTATTTATAACGTTGGAAATATACCATATACCAAGCACTGATGCAATTATGATAATGGGCATACTTCCCGAAAAAGTCATAAGCATTTCTTTTATAAGCATTTCCATATCCCTCGGCAGATAGGATATTATGCTGAAAAGTGTTTCCTGCATACCTGAGCTTATGAGAGTGGAAATAAAGAAAAGCAAAATAACAAATGGGAAAAGGGCAGTCAGGAGATAGAAACTCATTTCTGCACTCAGTCCGGGTATGTCGTGTTTGGTAAATCTGCGAAAATACATAGCTGTAAGTTTGATGAAGCCAAGTTTTTTTATATTCATACTAAACTCCAATATATTTCGTTAATACTAGTATAATATATTCCGACCAAAAAATCCATATACTTGTTTTTGTTATAATACACAAAAAAGATAAGGCAATATGGTGCAAAATGCACATACAAAAAAATAAGCTTTTATGATATAATAAACTGATATTATTGTGTATAAAGGATTGTAAAGGTGATAAAATGAACAAAACAAAAAAGAAACCGGCAACAAAGAAAAAAAATACATCAAAAAGAGTTCCCGATTCTAAAAATGCGGAGATAGTGTCAATATGCCTTGCGGCACTTGCCGTGATACTTTTTGTGTGCGTGTATACCACCGGAGCAGGAAGACTGGGAAGCGTAGTTTCCTCGGTTATGAGAGGTCTCTTTGGTATAGGAGCATACTGTGTACCGCTTATTATTATCGGTATTGTAATCCACTACTTTGCTTCAAAATCCTTTGACAAAACGCGCAAGTATTCCCTTATTGCCGTTGCATTTGCAGATGTTACGGCTCTTTGCCATATGATTTTTGCAGGGGATGTACTCCTTAAGGATGTGTACAAGCACAACTGTATCGACCTTGGCGGCGGTCTTGTAGGTTCTCTTATTGCCAAACCCCTTCAGGCACTTATGGCAAATGCCTGTACATATGTGGTGCTAGTGGCAGTACTTGCAGTAATGCTTGTTCTTATTTTTGATATTTCATTTACATCACTTATAAAATCCCTTTTTGTAAAAATATCCGAAGCTGTAAAGGAAGCCGGAAAAAAAGAGGAGGAAACCAAGTCTCCCAAGGGTGTTGTGGTAAAACCCAATATAGACAGCGGGGAAGTACCCCTGCCTGAGCCTCCTCCGGAAAAGGAATTCTGGGAGCCGGAAATACCTGAGGATGTAAAGGAACCGGAAATCAACATTTATAACGAGAGACATACTGATGTTATTTCGGAAGAGGAAAAAGATAACATTCATAAGGAAATAGAAGACGAAATTGCGGATAGCGAAGAGGTAATGGTATATAACTACCCCTCACTTGACCTTCTTACTGCTCCCGATCCCTCAAGAACCTCTGAGGATATGAGCAAGGAGCTGAGGGAAAATGCTTCTCGCCTTGTAGAGGCATTACGAAGCTTCCACGTGGATGCTCAGGTTGTGGAAATAAGCTGCGGTCCTACCGTAACCAGATACGAAATTAAGCCTGCCGCAGGTGTCAAGGTAAATCAGATTATCAATCTTTCCAAGGATATTGCTCTTAAACTTGCCGCAAAGGGCGGTGTAATGATAGCACCTGTTCCCGGTAAGACTACCATCGGTATAGAGCTTGCCAATGCCAATCCGAGCACCGTTACACTGAGAGAGGTACTTGAATCCGAAGAGTTCCGCAATCACAAGTCAAAGCTGGCTGTGGCACTGGGCAAGGATATAAGCGGTGCGCCTGTTATAATGGATATTGCAAAGATGCCCCATATTCTCATAGCCGGTGCAACAGGAGCAGGTAAGAGTGTATGCATAAATACCCTCATAGTAAGCCTTATGTACAAGGCAGATCCCAACGAAGTAAAGCTTGTTATGATAGATCCGAAAAAGGTTGAACTCACAGGCTACAATGGAATACCCCATCTTCTCATTCCCGTTGTGACCGATGCCAAAAAGGCAACAGGGGCTCTTTCATGGGCGGTTCAGGAGATGACAGAGCGTTATTCTACCTTTGAGCAGTGCGGAGTCCGCAATATTCAGGGTTACAATGAGCTTATGGAAAACGAGGGAACACCTGAAAATAAGATGGCATCAATTGTTATTATCATAGACGAGTTTGCCGACCTTATGATGGTAGCTCCCGGCGATGTGGAAAACTATGTCTGCCGAATTGCACAGCTTGCAAGAGCTGCGGGTATGCATCTTGTAATTGCAACCCAGAGACCTGTTGTCAAGTTTATCACAGGTAATATCAAGGCGAATGTACCAAGCCGTATATCCTTTATGGTTGCAAGTGCCAAGGACTCCATTACCATACTGGATATGGCAGGAGCAGAAAAACTTGTAGGCAAGGGCGATATGCTCTACATGCCCGTTGGAGAGACCAAGCCTGCAAGAATGCAGTGTGCCTTTGTCTCCGATGCAGATGTTAAAAAGGTAGTGAGTGAGGTATCGGGAAACTGCCACGCAGTATATGATGCCGATGTTATAGAACAGCTTGAAAAGGAAGATGAGTACAAGCCTGACGGTGACGATCCCGGTGAGGCAGATGATCTCCTTGCTGAGGCAATAGAGATGGCGGTAGACAGCGGACAGATATCCACCTCTCTTCTCCAGAGACGTTTCCGCATTGGTTACAACCGTGCAGGAAGCATTATAGACCAGATGGAAGCAAGAGGTATTATATCCGGTCTTGACGGAAACCGCCCCAGACAGGTTCTCATAACAAGAGAGCAGTACAACGAAATGCTTATGAAATAGGTGCAATATATGTCAAATTACGGTTTTCTTCCCGTATGTAGGGAGGATATGGACAAGCTGAATATTAATGAACTGGATTTTGTCTATGTGTCGGGCGATGCATATGTAGACCACCCAAGCTTTGGCCATGCAATAATATCCAGAGTACTTGTGAGCCACGGCTACACCGTGGGCATAATCGCTCAGCCTGACTGGAAAGATACGGAGGATTTCAAAAAACTGGGAAAACCCAAGTATGCTTTTCTGGTATCTGCAGGCAATATAGATTCTATGGTAAATCGCTACACGGTCAATAAAAAAGTTCGTTCCGACGATTCCTATTCCCCCGGCGGCAAAGGGGGACAAAGACCTGACAGAGCAACCATTGTGTATTGTAACAGAATCCGCGAGGCATATCCCGGTGTCCCCATAATTATCGGGGGTATAGAGGCAAGCCTCAGACGATTTGCTCACTATGATTACTGGGATAACAAGGTGCGTCGTTCCATACTTCTTGATACCAGAGCAAATGTCCTCATATACGGAATGGGGGAGAGGGCAATAGTTGAGCTTGCGGATGCCCTGAAAGATGGCAAAAACCTTTCTGACACCAATGTTGACGGTTGTTGCTACGTACGAAAAAGCCTTGATAATATAGGCGAATATGTGGAGATTCCCTCCTGCGAGGAAGTCCAGAGCGACAAAAAAGCCTATGCCATAGCCACAAAAATGCAGTTTGACGGTCAGGACCCCATACGCTCAAAGCCCCTTGTTCAGAAGCATTACGACAGATATCTTGTGCAGAATAAGCCCATGATGCCCTTAAATACCAAGGAGCTTGACAGTGTGTATGCACTTCCATTTATGCGAACATGGCACCCTATGTACGACAAGGACGGGGGAGTTCCCGCCATTGAGGAAGTAAAATTCAGTATAACAAATACCCGTGGTTGCTACGGGCAGTGCAATTTCTGTGCACTTACCTTCCATCAGGGCAGAATAGTTCAGACCAGAAGTGAAAAATCCGTAATCAATGAAGCCAAAAGAATGATATGGGATCCGGATTTCAAGGGTTACATTCACGATGTGGGAGGCCCTACCGCAAACTTCTGCGGACCCGGTTGTGACAAACAGATGAAAAATGGAACCTGCAAGGATAATCGGTGTCTTTACCCAAAAGTGTGTCCCAATCTAAAGGTCAGCCACAAAAAGTATCTGGAGCTATTAAGAAAGCTCCGTGCTCTTCCGGGGGTTAAAAAGGTATTTGTCCGTTCCGGCATACGCTATGACTACCTTGTGGCGGACAAGGATGACACCTTCTTTAACGAGCTTCTGGAGCATCATGTTTCCGGTCAGCTTAAGGTGGCACCGGAGCATATTTCCGACAATGTACTAAAGTATATGGGTAAGCCCGGAAAAAGTGTGTACAACAGATTTTCCGATAAGTTTTATGCCATCAATCAGAAGCTTGGCAAAAAGCAGTTTCTTGTGCCGTATCTCATGTCAAGCCATCCGGGAAGCACCCTTAACGATGCGATAGAGCTGGCACTATATATAAAAGAACACAATCTCCATCCCGAACAGGTGCAGGATTTTTATCCCACACCATTTACCATATCAACCTGTATGTTCTATACGGGACTTGACCCCTTTACCATGAAAGAGGTCTATGTACCCCGTGATATGGAGGAAAAGAGGATGCAGAGGGCACTGCTGCAGTTCAGAGTACCCGACAACATTCCATTGGTAATAAAAGCACTCAAAAAGGCAGGCAGGGATGACCTTATAGGCTACGGTCCCGGGTGCCTTGTAAGACCGTTGCAACAAGACAGAAATTCAGGAGGAAAAAAGAATGTATCAGATTTTAGACGGCAAAAAAGTGTCCCAAAAGGTAAAGGACGAATTAAAAACCAAGGTGGCAGAGCTAAAGGCAGAAGGAATTGAGCCTGCCCTTGCAGTTATAATAGTAGGCAACGACAGTGCCTCCAAGGTGTATGTGGCAAATAAGGAAAAGGCGTGCGAATATATAGGCATCCGTTCCGAAAAGCATGCACTTCCCGAGGAAACCACACAGGAAGAACTCTTGAAACTCATTGAGGAATTAAACGGCAGATCCGATATAAACGGAATTCTCTGCCAGCTTCCCCTTCCGAAGCATATCAATGAGGAAACCATACTCAATTCCATAGCGGTAGAAAAGGATGTGGATGCTTTCCACCCTGTCAATGTGGGCAAGATAATGATAGGTAATTTTGATTTTCTCCCTTGCACTCCTGCAGGTGTTATGGAGCTTCTTGACGATGCAGGCATAGACCTTAGCGGCAAGGAATGTGTGGTTATAGGCAGAAGCAATATAGTAGGAAAGCCTCAGGCTATGCTTCTTCTCCACAAAAATGCAACCGTCACCATATGTCACTCCCGTACAAAGGATTTAAAGGAAGTGTGCAGGAGAGCAGATGTACTTGTGGTTGCTGTTGGAAGAGCAAAAATGGTGGATGCAAGCTACATCAAAGAGGGTGCCGTTGTTATAGATGTCGGTATGGATCGTGACGAAAACGGCAAGCTCTGCGGAGATGTTGACTTTGATTCCGCCTGCACCAAGGCAAGCTACATCACTCCCGTTCCCGGCGGTGTAGGTCCCATGACAATCGCTACTCTTATGAAAAATGCCGTAACTGCAGCAATAAGACAGAGTGGTAAATAAAAAAATTCAATACAAGAAGGATGATATTTAATGAAAAAGTTTGCAAGCATTCTGATTATTACGGTTTTGTGCTGTGTGCTTTTCGGGGTTGTGAGCTCCGCTTCGGTAAGACTTGGGGATGCAATCTATACTGACATTGTTACATACATTAATCACGTTCCCATAGAATCGTATAATTTCAATGGCAGAACCCTCATAGCAGCCGAGGATTTGAAGAATTTCGGATTTGATGTTAAGTGGAATGAATACAAAAGGACTCTCACCATAACAAGAAACAAAAGCCGGAATGATATAACCGAGTCGGTTGTTTACTGTCCCGATGAAAGCAAAATAGGAACAAAGGCATTTACAGTCACAACAACAGATGTCAGAGTTTTTTCCGGCAGATATGAATTTTCTGCTTACGGCGGAATAGACGGATATACTCTTATTGATATAAACGACCTTAACTGTATTGATAAAGTAAGCGTTGTGTGGGTTCCCGAAACCAGAGCACTCAAAATATGGGTTGAGGACGGATTGGAAATAAGTCAAACCATGCTCAGACCTGTACCCGGTTTTTCGTATTATGAATATGAGTGGCAAGCTCCCGGATATTCCTACTACTGGTCATGGGACGATGAGGATTATGGCTTCAAAATGGAATTTTGCATGATAAGCGATGACGGATATTATGTTAATAGTGATACCGGTGTTGTTACCATTACTGATGTAATTGATGCAGACGGAAACTCAGTTCTTAAGAAACCGGTTGATTCTATTTTAACAGGTACATCTTCCTTGCCGTATGTGTACGGACTTTCGGATGAATGGCTTGCGTTGTGTGTTATTTTGTTCCCGGAAGACCTCTATCCACGAACTGCATACGAAAATGGCGGAATTATTAAATTCACCTACAAAGAATACGGATATTCAGAAACAATGTCCGATTCCATAAGAGTCGATACTTTACCGTATATATATTAAAGTGCATATAAAACTCAGCAAAAGCAGAACGGTTACAAAATACACCGTTCTGTTTTTTGTTGCGGATTAAAAAAATCAGGATTTCTGCAAAAAACTGCTCTTATATCAGCAAAAAATCCCCCAAATCCATTGACATCCGAAGCAAAATATTATAAAATATATCTTAGGTTAGTTTAGGTTGAGATGGTATGTACAGAATTTTTGACTTTTTCGTTGTATATATTTATTTCTAACATATACCGACTTATGAGATTTTAGACATGCAACAAAAAATACTTAGAAAAGGAGGGTAAACAGTTCTTATGACAGTAACAACAATAATCTCTGCAGTTGTGGCTCTGATACTGGGATTTGGAATAGGATTCCTTTTCAGAAAACAGATTGCAGAAGGTAAAATAGGCGGAGCTGAAAACAAAGCAAAACAGATTATTGACGATGCTTTAAAGACAGCAGAAACCAAAAAGAAAGAAGCACTGCTCGAAGCTAAGGATGAAATCCACAAGAGCAGAACAGAATTTGAGAAAGAAATCAAGGACAGAAGGTCCGAAATGAACCGTCAGGAAAGACGAGTTCAGCAAAAGGAAGAAGCTCTCGACAAGAAAGCCGAAACCCTTGAAAAGAAAGACGAACAATTAAACAAGAAAATCAAAGAAGTTGATGTACTTAAGGAAGAAACATTAAAGGTTAAGAACGCACAGATGGAAATTCTGGAGAGAATATCCGGACTTTCTGTGGAAGAGGCGAAATCTTACCTTCTTAAGAACATAGAATCAGAAGTAAGACACGAAGCTGCGATAATGATAAAAGATATCGAAGCTCAGGCAAAAGAAGAAGCCGATAAAAAGGCAAAATCAATCATCAGTACCGCAATTCAGAAATGTGCGGCTGACCATGTGGCAGAAGCCACTGTTTCCGTTGTTGCACTTCCCAATGATGAAATGAAGGGAAGAATTATCGGAAGAGAGGGAAGAAACATCCGTGCTCTTGAGACCGCAACCGGAATAGACCTTATTATCGACGATACTCCCGAGGCAGTAGTCCTTTCGGGATTTGACCCTGTAAGAAGAGAAATTGCAAGAATGTCTCTGGAAAAACTCATTGTTGACGGCAGAATACATCCTGCCAGAATTGAGGAAACTGTTGAGAAATCGAGAAAAGAAATCGATGCCATCATCAAACAGGAGGGTGAACAGGCAACATTTGATACCGGTGTTCACGGACTCCATCCTGAGCTTATCAAGCTCCTTGGCAGGATGAAGTACCGTACAAGCTACGGACAGAATGTACTCAAGCACTCCACAGAGGTTGCAAACCTTGCAGGTATTATGGCAGGCGAGCTTGGTGTAGATGTTAAACTTGCTAAGCGTGCCGGACTTCTCCATGATATAGGTAAGTCTGTAGACCACGAAATAGAAGGTTCACACGTGGATATAGGTGTGGATATTGCCAAGAAGTATCAGGAGTCTCCCGAAGTTATTCATGCCATTGCGGCACACCACGGAGATGTGGAGGCTACTACAATCATTGCATGTATTGTACAGGCTTGTGACGCCATTAGTGCCGCAAGACCGGGTGCAAGAAGAGAAAATCTCGAAACATATATCAAGAGACTGGAAAAGCTTGAGGAAATTGCAGATTCCTTCCACGGAGTTGAAAAATCCTTTGCTATCCAGGCGGGCAGAGAAATCAGAATTATGGTTAAGCCCGAAGCTGTTAAGGAAGACGAAACAGTATTGCTTGCACGCGATATTGTTAAGAAGATAGAAAGCGAGCTTGAATATCCCGGTCAGATTAAGGTTAATGTAATCAGGGAAACACGCTCGGTAGATTACGCTAAGTAATTTAAAGATTAATCAAAAAAACGGCGGTGCAAAAACAAGTTTTTTGACACCGCCTTTTAATCTTGAATTGTTAAATCACTATTCAATGGCTGATAGAAAGTGAGGTTTTACCGTGAGAATACTTCTTGTGGGAGATATCTTTGGTGAGTGCGGAATGGAATATATACGCTATACGCTCAGGGATATTATAGACAGAGAGAATATTGATGCAGTAATTGCCAACGGTGAAAACGCTTCCGGGGGTAACGGCATTTCCTATGCAGATTTCGACACTCTTATGGATATAGGGGTGGATGTAGTTACAATGGGCAATCACACCTTTGGAAGAAAAGATATATTTAAAATTTTTGAAAACGAATACAACATTATTCGCCCCATAAATTACCCTGAGGGTACTCCGGGCAAGGGCAGTGTTATCATAGAGCGATGCGGCAAAAAAATAGCAGTCATAAATGCAATGGGCAGAGTGAATGTTGCCAATGTGGATTGCCCGTTTTTGGCTTGCAAAAAAGAAATAGAACGAATAAAAGAGGAAGCGGATATAATAATTGTGGATTTCCATGCGGATGCCACCAGTGAAAAGCGTGCTTTCGGCTTCTTTTTAGACGGAATGGCTACCTGTGTGTTCGGCACACACACTCATGTTCAGACTGCGGACAATCAGATTCTCCCAAAAGGTACCGCCTATATTACCGATATCGGTATGACGGGAGCCATTGACAGTGTGCTTGGTGTGGATAAGAACATCATAATAGACAGATTTGTAAAAGCACTTCCTCAGAAGTTTGAACACGCATCGGGCAAGGCGATGCTTTGCGGTGCAGTTCTTACAGTGGATGACGAAACTTGCAGGGCTCTTTCCTTAGAGCTTATTACAGAAAGAGAGTAGATAATATGAGAGCAGGTATGAAAAAAATCTTGCCGCTGCTTCTGGCAATTTGCATTTTGCTTACAGGATGCATTGGTGGAGGAAAAGATTCCGATTCCGACGGAAAAAGCAAAAAATCACACAAGGAAAACGGTGTGCTGAATATCAGTTCTCTCACACCCGATACTCTTAACCCCCTAACCACCGAATTTTCATCGGTAAGGGATTTCCTTCATCTTGCCTACGAAGGTCTTTTTATCGTAAAAGAGGACCTTACCGCGGAGGGGGTGCTTGCCACAGGATACAAGGTTACAAACGAAAACAAAACCTATACAATAGAGCTCAAAAAAGGTGTAAAATTTCACGACGGAAGTGACTTCACCTCTGAGGATGTTATAGCAACCTTTGACTATGTAATGCTCTACTCGGATTATTACAAGGATATGCTCAGCGGTGTCCTCTCATACAGTGCGGACGGAGATTTTGCAGTTGTGATAAATCTGTCCTCGCCAAAGGCAATGTTTGTAAATAATCTTGATTTTCCCATATTGCCGTCGGGTATAAAGAATTTTAATGCCCCCGATTTCAAAATAAACGGCACAGGAAGATATAAATACAGCAAAACAAATCCTTATGTCAGCATAATACTGGAAAAAAACCGTCAGTGGCACAAGGATGATGAGGTAAATATTCCTGAGGTTTGTATCAGACTTTTAAATGACAACGAAACCATGCTATACTGCTTTGATTCGGGCGAAACCGATATGATAACTACAGACAGAGCACGGTGGGGCGAATTTTCCTACACTGGAAATCACAAAACATATGAGCTAACCTCCACAGAGTATATGTTTATAGGGTTTAATACGGTAAATTCCGCTTTTTCCGACATAAACCTGCGACGTGCGGTAGCAGGGATAATTGACAAGGAAGAGGTTCTTGATGCAGTACTTTTTTCTCATGCTGCCATTGCAGATACTCCCATAAGCCCCAAGGTGCAGTTTTACCGCAATGACGAGGAAAAGAAAGAGAAAGCAGATGCTGATATCCTCAAAAGCACCGAGAATTTGAAACTGTATATTCTCTTTAATGAGGAGGATAAAACCAAGGAATCCCTTGCACAGTACTTAAAGCGTCAGCTGGAGGCATATGGAATAAAGGCAGAGCTCTCCAAGGTGGATTACGATACCTATGCAAATAGGGTTACAGCAGGCGATTATCACATCTATATAGGCAAGGTAGACTTGAAGGCTGATTGCGATCTTGACTTTATGTTCGGGGCATCAACAGTTATTCCCGTACCAAATAAGTCGGAAAAGAAAGCTGATGACGAGGAAGAAGATGAGGATTCCGCCGAAGAGGAAATGCCTGTGACAGTTTACAGGACATTTTCCATATGCGACTATGACAGTGAAGAGTTAAAAGGAATAATAGGCAGCATAAACTCTGCCAAAGATACAGATACGATGAAGACTGCATACAACAATCTGCGGATATTCTATGAAAAGGAAGTTTTTCAGGTTCCTCTTGCACATCTGAATAAAGCATTGTTTGTAAACAGCAGGATAAAGGGTAAACCAAATGTCAATCTGACAAATTTTTATGCGGATATAGGCGGACTATATATAGAATAAATAAAATGATGATGTAAATAAAAACAAAATTATTCTTGCTATGTTAAAAAAGTGCATGTTATTCTTGAAATAGTGAATTTACATTCAAAATCACCGATGTTATAATCCACTTAAGATTTTATATAAAAGGAGTGCATGGCTTTGTTTAAGAAAAGCATTGGATTAATTTTGACGTTGTGTATGTTAATCGGTACAGTACTGCCTGTTTGTGCTGATAACAATGCGTGTTTCAAAGATGTTCCGATTGGCAGTTCCTATGCGGAAAACATCAAAAAAATGACAGAAGCAGGGATTATAAAGGGCCTTAGTGCAGACAAATTCGGGTATGACCTTCCTTGTACTCGTGAGCAGTTTATCACATTCCTCTACAGGGCTGCAGGCTCACCGCAAGCGGGTGTCTCAGCGGGTTTTTCCGATGTTTCCGACGATGCATATTATTATGATGCAGTATGTTGGGCAAATGCAAATGGTATAACAAGAGGATATGCCGATAATACTTTTGGCGTAGGCAAGGCGGTCGACCGTTCGCAAGCAGCAGTTTTTCTCTATGAGTGGGCAAAGGCGACAGGTCTGGGAAACACAGATAACTCCTGCTATCTTGCAAGCTATAGCGATGCTGCAGATATTGATACATATGCAAGAGTTGCATTTGCATGGGCGGCTGCAGAAGGCGTTGCAGATGTTACCGAAGACAATAAGCTTAATCCCAAAGCTGAGGTTACACGCGCATGGGTAGCCGAAGCCATAGCAAAACTTTGGGGCACTCATTATCATAGTTGGGCAGAGTATACAGCAAATGAAGATGGTACTCACAGTCGTGTTTGTAAACTTGATACAACCCATACCGAAAAGGAAGCACACACATTCAATAATGGTGAGCTTACAAAGAAGTCTACAGAAAAGACAGACGGAGAAATAACATATACTTGTACAAAGTGTAAGGCAGTTAAGGTGGAGATATTACCTGCGGGCAAAGAGGTAATTACTCGTAGTGACCTTGAGGAAACTCTTGCAAATACCGCATGGGCATACTATGCAAAAGGTCCTCGTATTCAGTATGATTCAAGGGAGTTTTCGAACAGGCTCACCACCTACAGAGGCGGTCTTGGAAGACTTACCGCAATATCCGCACCCGAACTTGCTACAGAGGATACAACATTCTATTCGGTATGCTCGGACTATGTATATCAGGTATATTCCGAAGCACTTGATATGAAGATGCTCGGCGATAAGCAAACTCATCCCTTTGGATTTTCGACGATGTATATTTTTGGCTATGCGGATAATCAGAGAACCGCATTGGCTGAAATGTCGGCTTACAATGACCCTCGCACAGATGAAGATGTCGATGCCTGCGTTATGAAGTACATAAACTATGACCTTTATGAAAAGAACTATCTGTCAAGAATAAACTCTTTCATAAGGAGCGATGTATTTGAATCCGACGGATTTACAGATTATACGTCGGGCATTGAGTTCAAAAGTGACGGATTTGACGGCGCAACTCACTATTCATATTATGATGATGCCGGCAATAAACTCACATATAGAGAGGTACAGCAAAACTATGTAATTCCCTTTGTGGAAGATTACGAAAAGAATTTGCGCGTGGGAGATGTTGTTATGTATATCGGGCATGCCCTGATGTATGTAGGTAACAACACTTTCATACATTGCAATGGTGGAAAGGTTTCAAGAAGTACCCCTGCTACCGAAACAATAGAAACAAATGGTGCTATTTTCGTAGACTTTGACGAAATGGCAAGATGGATAAGTGGCGAAGAACTCGACCTTTTTGTAGTAACCAGACCTCTGGAATTTGTTACAAGTACCGGCTTTGATTCTGACCCGGGAAATGATATAGTAACTGATGTTCCCATTCCCGAAAGCACCAAAAGCCGTGCAAAATATCCGCTTATGGATATAGACAGAACAGTTGATATCACAGATTTTGGAACTGCAGTTCACGGAGAAGACCTTACATATACTATTAAGATATCCAACAAAACAAATGATGAAAAATATTCAGAGTGGATTTCGAGAAATAAGGATGGTAAATCTGCACAAGAGTCGTACAAAAATATCAAGGTTACCGAGGTAATTCCCGAAGGAACGAAATTTGTTGTATCTTCCGTAACAGGTGGCGGTAAGTTCGATAACGGTATAATAACATGGAATATAGATGAAATTAAAGCCGGCGAAACCGTAACACTAAGTTACAAAGTAAAGGTAACAGCACCTGTAGGTTCGGTAGTGGTAAGTGGCGGAGGAATGGTAGATAATATTCCGTCAAATGTAATTACAAATACTGTAGGTTTTGCAAAATTAACAGATGACGAAAAGGCAGAAATTTCAGCTATTGCAGATGGTGGAATTGATAAGCTTGCCGAGTATGGCAGCGATACAGCATTTGCACAGAGTATTTATAAAAAAATGGGCATAGAATTAAATCTGCCCGAAGTTAAAGAAATAACAGAAAATCTGTTTACAATCGAAGTTCATATCCCCGGTGATACTTTAGCAGTAGGCGGATGGTATTCACCAGATTATAATCCCGTGGAATTGTTTGTCCGTCAGACAGATGTTTCCGACGAGTACAAAAATGTAAAATCCATGATTATAGATCGCTATTGGGGTGGCGAAACCTTCTTTGTAGGTGAGGATTTAAAATGGGATTATGCAACCAACGGCATCAAAGAATTCCGAGCGGATTATTTAGAAGCCGGAGACATAATTGTTTATGTAGATGTTGAGGACAGAGCTAACAAAACTCTGGTATATAATCCCAATGAAGTTGTTGTTATGGTCTACGACGGCACAAGACTTCTTAGCGTGTCGGATGCAAAAGGAGAGATTTCCTATAAGATTTTTGAAAGCGAAGATGTAGAAGCTCAGCTTCTTGGTGCACTTGAAACAAGATATGATTTGTTCTTTGCGTTAAGACCGTCTCAACTTCCCAGATAAAATAATAAAAACGGCAATGTGATAGTTTTTTCACATTGCCGTTTGATTTTAGAACAAACTTGTCTGTTCACTTTCCTTGTTGTCCTCATCCTTTAAGTAGTAGCCCGCCGCAGGAATGTTTCTTGCTCTGTAATAGTCGGGATTGGTAAGTCCCGATTCCGATAGGAGCATTGCTTTTTTAAGCACGCTTTTTTTCTTTAAGTTCATTACTATTACGCCTTGTGTATCTCTTGTGGTTTTTTCGGGAATTGACTTGGTATTGAATACCACAACTTTGTCAAGGTTTGTATAGAGCACTATGTCTGTATCCTCTGTTATATACTTCATATCTATAAGAGGGAACTTTTTGCAGTAAGCATTAATGAGTTTTTTGCGGTTTGTTTTTGTTTCGTAGCAGCTTAGGGGCACCTTGGCACCTCTGCCGTTTTCAAAGATGTACACAAGGCTTCCTTTGTAGTCCGTTGTGGGAACTGCATACACGATTTTTTCGCCCGGCTCCATCTCCAGAATATTTGGCAGGAAGTGTCCCCAATCGCTGGCCTTACAGTCAGGTACATCGTAGAGCTTAACCTTGTATGCATTCTGCCTGTCGCTGAAAAGTACCAGATCGGACACATTTGTACTGTCCCATTCGCATACCATATAGGCATCGTCCTTCATCTTCTGTGCACCGCTTGAACGCAGAGAAACATGGGATATCTTCTTTAAGTAGTTGTCCGAGGTGAGGAACACACGGAGATTGTAATTTTCTATGGTGTCTATGGGGGCAACTGTTGATATTTCCTCTTCTTTAATAATATTGGTTCTTCTGTCTACACCGTATTTTTTGCTTATCTCCTTAAGCTCTGACACAATGATTTTCTTGACTTCCTTGGGGTCTTTAACCACCTTATCCAGTCTGTCAAGCTCTTTTTCAAGGTCATCAATGTCGGCAATGCGGTTTAAGATGTATTCCTTGTTGAGGTTTCTCAGCTTGATGTCCGCCACATATTCTGCCTGAATTTCGTCAATATCAAAGCCACGCATAAGGTTTGGAACAACATCCTCATCCTTTTCCGTATTACGGACAATAGATATGGCTTTATCTATGTCAAGAAGTATTTTCTTGAGACCTTCCAGAAGGTGAAGCTTGTGGGTAAGCTTGTTTATGTCAAACTTGGTTTTTCTTACTATGCAGTTAATACGGAATGCAAGCCATTTTTCCAGAATTTCACGAACACCCATAACCTTTGGCACATTGCCGTCAAGGATGTTGAAGTTACAGCTGAAGCTGTCTTCCAGAGTTGTCATCTTGAAGAGCTTCTGCATAAGAGCTTCGGCATCGGTGCTCTTTTTTACATCGAGAGTTATTTTGAGGCCGTTAAGGTCGGTTTCGTCTCGAAGGTCTGTGATTTCCCTTATTTTGTTGGATTTAATGAGTTCCACGATTTTGTCAATTATAGCCTCGGATGTGGTTGTGTAGGGAATTTCATATATTTCTATAAATCCGTTCTTTTTGTCGTGTCTCCACTTGCTTCGTACCTTAAAGCTTCCTCTGCCGCTTTCGTATATGGCAGACAGGTTTTCCTTGTTGTATATAAGCTCGCCTCCGGTGGAAAAATCAGGTGCAATAAGGGTTTCCGTAAGGTCGCATTTGGGATTTTTGATATATGCAATGGTTGTGTCACAAACCTCACGGAGGTTAAATGAGCACACGCAGTTTGCCATACCAACGGCAATACCCTGATTGGGATTTACCAAAATGTTCGGAAAAGTAACGGGAAGAAGCACCGGCTCTTTCATTGTTCCGTCGTAGTTGTCGGCAAAATCCACGGTGTTTTTGTCTATGTCCTTAAACAGCTCCTTGCTGATTTCGTCAAGCTTAACCTCGGTATATCGGGATGCGGCATATGCCATATCTCTTGAATAGTGCTTGGCAAAGTTACCCTTTGAATCCACAAAGGGGTGAAGAAGTGAGTCGTTACCTCTTGTAAGACGCACCATTGTTTCGTATATGGCACCGTCACCGTGAGGGTTTAGCTTCATTGTCTGACCTACTACATTGGCAGATTTGGTTTTGTTGCCTGTGAGCAGGTTCATCTTGTACATAGTGTACAATAGCTTTCTGTGAGACGGCTTGAAGCCGTCAATTTCGGGAAGTGCACGGGAGATAATTACGCTCATGGCATAGGGCATATAATTTTCTCTTAGTGTATCTGTTATTTTCTGATCGGAATTAAACACAAGCACTCACCTCCTTTAGCTTAAGTCGAGCATATCAAGGTACATATGCCCGTTTTCTGCGATGTAAGTTTTTCTGTCGGAAAGATTGTCCCCCAAAAGCAGGTCAAACATAATAGCGGTAGGTTCCACATCCTCACTCATAACTCGTATGAGTCTTCTCGTTTCGGGATTCATTGTGGTTTCCCACATCATTTCCGGTTCGTTTTCACCAAGACCTTTTGATCTTTGCACTGTATATTTGCTGTTTCCAAGCTTTGCCGTTATATCCGCTTTTTCCTTTTCGGTATATGCAAAGTAGGTTTTGTCCTTGCAGTTTATTTCAAAAAGCGGAGATTCTGCAATATACACCTTGCCCTCGTCAATCAGCGTGGGTACAAGTCGGTACAGCATTGCAAGTATCAGGGTTCTTATCTGGAATCCGTCTACGTCGGCATCGGTACATATTATAACTTTGTCCCATCTTAAGTTTGCCATATCAAAGGTATTTAGGTTTTTGTTGTATTTGGAGTTAATCTCCACTCCGCATCCCAGAACACGGAGCAAATCCACAATAATGTCGCTTTTGAATATTTTTTCGTAGTCAGCTTTAAGGCAGTTCAGTATTTTGCCTCGGATTGGCATTATAGCCTGAAACTCGGAGTCTCTTCCCAGCTTACAGGAGCCAAGAGCCGAGTCACCCTCAACGATGTAGACTTCTCTTCTTGTTACATCCTTGGTACGGCAGTCTACGAACTTTTCTACACGGTTGTTTATGTCAAGGTTTGTGGAGAGCTTCTTTGCTATGTTTATTCTTGCTTTTTCCGCATGCTCACGGCTGCGTTTGTTGATAAGTACCTGTGTGGCAATTTTTTCTGCCTCGGCTCTGTTTTCTATAAAGTAAACCTCAAGCTCGTGACGGAGCCACTCTGTCATAGCTTCTGCTATAAATTTGTTGTTAATTGCTTTTTTGGTCTGGTTTTCATAGCTGGTTACGGTAGAAAATGTGTTGGTAACCAGAAGCAGACAGTCACGAACATCGCCAAAATTGATTTTGCTCTCGTTCTTGGTGTATTTGTTATTGTTTTTGAGATACTGGTCTATGCTGTAAGTAAATGCGTTGGAAACTGCCTTGTCGGGAGAACCCCCATGCTCAAGAAAGCTTGAGTTGTGGTAGTATTTCAAAAGAGTTGCCTTGTTGGAAAAGGCAAAGGCAACGGATAATTTAACCTTGTATTCCGGCTTATCCTCACGGTCTCTTCCTCTTCTTTCACATTCTATATAGCGTATGTCGGTGAGGGTATCCTCTCCGCCGATTTCCTTAACATAGTCTGTAATACCCTCTGTATATACAAATTCCTTTTCTTCAAACTGACCGCGGCTTATTTCGTTGCGGTACTTAAAGGTAAGCCCCTTATTTACTATCGCCTGTTTTTTTAGTACCTCCTCAAAGTATTCCGACGGTATGGAGATATCTGTAAATACATCCAGGTCGGGACGCCATCTTGTGGTGGTACCCGTGTGTCTGTGGCGGAACTGTTCTTTGGTAAGACCGCCCACATTCTCACCTTTTTCAAAGTGGAGTGTGTATTTGAAACCGTCACGAAGCACGGTTACATCCATATATTCCGAAGCATACTGAGTTGCACAGGCACCAAGACCGTTGAGTCCCAAGCTGTATTCATAGTTTTCTCCGTCGTTGGTTTTGTATTTACCTCCGGCATACAGCTCACAGAACACCAGCTCCCAGTTGAAGCGGTTTTCTATGGGGTTAAAGTCTACGGGAATACCTCTTCCGTAGTCAGCAACCTCTATGGATTTGTCCAGATAACGGGTAACTTCTATTATATTGCCGTAGCCCTCTCTCGCCTCGTCTATGGAGTTGGAGAGAATTTCAAACACGGCATGCTCGCAGCCCTCAAGGCCGTCGGAGCCGAATATAACTGCAGGCTTGAGTCGTACTCTGTCTGCACCTTTCAGCATAGATATACTTTCGTTATCATAGGCTTTTTTCTTGTCTGCCATTAACTTCACCTCTGAATTTTCCTACATATTGTGCTTTTTTAAATAATCATACATTATAAACATACTATATTTTGTGAACATTGTCAAGCGTGCAAATGAAACTGAAATATAATGGAAATTTTTTGAGCTGTTTATGCCCTTGACAAATGTTATCATATATGATAACATATAAACAAAAGAAAACATATAATATTTATGGGGTGCATATTGAATTGGCAGGGTGAGTATTATAGAAAAGAAAACGGAGTGAT
>JAZQBI010000199.1:0-4541 GCA_045545635.1 Clostridia bacterium
CCCACACCCCCGTGATTATATGGGAAATGTATTATTGATTATATTAATTATATTAATTACGAAGGGGAACTCCGCGTTCCCCTTCGTGCATCCCCTCCTCTCCGCTGTGAAATATGCAGGAAAATCAAAATCAAAAATCCAATTCTTATCCGAACGCTCCGGAGGCGACGATTTTCGTCGCTAGTCCTCGCTAAACGGCAAATGCTTAAGGGAACTGATTTATTGCATTTGCCGTTTTCGGAAGAATTGGATTTTTTCTTTTTGATTTTTTTATCCTGCATATTTCAATGCGGATTTAAAAGTTACTGATTATGGAAAATCTGTTTTGAAAATAGAATAAATTAGAAAAAATTTTGATATTCGACATCAAGCGACATTATTCCCGATTGACTTTTATATATTTTTATGTTACCATAATTTTGCGAAACAGTTTAATAATCGTATATGATAAGGTCGCATTTTTTCCATGTGTAAAAATGCAGACTCACTTTTGCTACCTTTCATATGCGTGTAAAAGCTGTTTCGCGACTAGAGTCGTGCATTTTTCGTGCGTCGGCTCTAACGCCGGCGCATTTTTAATTTATACCAAAAACTAAAAAAGGAGAAATTCAAAATGATTGATTATCAAAAGATGTATTATGAATTATTCAATGAAATTACAGACATTATAGAAAAACTTAAACAAATACAAATTATTGCAGAGGAGAAGTATATTGAATGTGAAGATGAGTTCTGTGCATCCTGAAGGCTGCACCAGACAATCTAATTACGCACTATTATTAAATTACATTTCCCATAATCAGTAACTTTTTTATTCCGCATTAAAAATACGGGGATTAAAAATCGAAAAGAGAAAACCTCAAAATTACCGAAAATGCCGCTTGCACATAATCTTTTTCCATTATGCAAGCGGCATTTAGCGAGGACCAGAGGCGAGACCGCCTCCTCCGGAGCGTTCGGTTGAATTTTGAGGTTTTATATTTTTGATTTCCCCGTATTTTTACAGCGGACGGTTGGGGGTGCAGGGGGAACAACTGCAGGTTCCCCCTGCAATAAATAATAATAATTTAATTGACGTTCACTTTCACTTATGCTATAATACGCTTATAATTAATATTGTAATATAATAAAAAATACAATAAATAGTGTAGCACTGTCCAAAAATATCAAACTTTTCTATAACTATATATACAAGGAGAAAACACAGATGAATATTTTTCCCAAAGCCACTCCCGAAGAGTGTGGAATAAGTTCAAAAAACATTATAAAATTCATTGAGGCTCTGTGTCAGGGGCAGGAAGATCAGGAAACACATTCTTTTCTTCTTATCCGTCACGGGAAGCTGGTTTGCGAGGGGTATTTTTCTCCATACAACCGCGATACGGAGCATACTCTCTTTTCTGTAAGTAAATCCTTTACAAGTACCGCCATAGGACTCCTTGTGAAGGAAGGAAAGATTAGCACAGACGACTACATATACACATATTTTCCAGAGCTTATGGAAGATGGCATAAATGAGGAAAACAAGAAAATAAAAATCCACGATCTTCTTTCCATGTCCTTTGGTCAAAAGGGCGGAGCGGTGCACGAAGCACAGAAGAGAAGTGACTTATCCGATGTTATGCTTTACGACTTTTTCTACAGGGATAAGGACATAGACTGCGGAGAAGTTTTTCGTTATGATGCATACGGTACATATATGCTGGCGGCACTGGTAAGAAAGCTCACCGGACAGAATGTTGTGGAATATCTGATGCCGAAGTTCTTTGAACCACTGGATATAAAACAGCCTCACTACGTTTCCGATGAAATCGGCAACAATATCGGCTACACAGGAATGAGGATGAGAGCCTGCGACCTTGCCAAGGTCGGTTTGGTTTTCTTAAACGGCGGAAAATGGCAGGGAAAACAGCTCGTTCCCCAAAGCTGGATTGAGCTTGCTACACAAAAGCACATTTCCACGGCAAACTGCAGTACGGGACTTGACTGGCAGGAAGGATATTGCTATCAGTTCTGGAAAGGCAGATATAATACCACCCGTCTTTGCGGTGCATACGGACAGATGTGCGTAATAATGCCCGACTATGATGCCATATTTGTAATAAATTCAGGCTACGACAACGACAAGCTTTCCTATATTCTTGACAGCTTCTACGAGAATATTATGTTTAATATGAAGGATGCACCTCTCAGCGAGGACAGGGAAAGCCTTGGAAAGCTGGAGGATATCATATCCGATCTCCGTATAACCTGCAAGTTTTCCGAAATGTCTCCCATGGCAAATTTCATCAGCGGGAACACCTACGAAATCCCTCAAAAGGGAATATATAAGGCAGTTAAATTTGATTTTGCAGAAGATGAGGTACATATTACTCTTGTATCTGATGAAATAAACTACGAATTTACTGCAGGATTTACAAAACCTGTCTTTGGCAGAGCTGAGGACACTCATTTTGCCGCTCTTGACAAGGCAGATAATATGGATACAATGTCTGCGGCAATCTGGAACACAAAGAAAAATCTTGAAGTAACAATGCGTCTTATCGGAAGTCCTTCCATAGTAAAAGTGGTTGCGGATTTCTCAAAGGAACCAAAGGTTGAGCTTGTGACAGTGAGATGCAAGTTTTGATTGTTCAAAAATCTTGAACTTTCGGAGGTAAATATGGCTCTTAGAGAGATACTCAAAAAAAACTCAATATCCCCTGAAAATGCAGATAAATTCCATAAATATTATGAACTTCTTGTGGAGTGGAACGAAAAAATCAACTTAACCGCAATCACCGAAGAAGATGATGTTGCAGTAAAACATTTTTTGGATTCGTTAAATGCCGCAAAGGGCATAGTAGAAGATGGAATGAGCGTTATTGATGTTGGCACGGGTGCAGGCTTTCCGGGACTACCTGTAAAAATAGCTAACCCCGGCATTTCGCTTACTCTGGTGGATTCTCTAAATAAGAGAATAGGTTTTCTATGCGAAGTCATTTCTTCACTTGGTCTTACAGATGTAGAAACTGTTCACTCCCGTGCAGAAGACCTTGGCATAAACAAGGATTATCGGGAAAAGTACGATGTATGTGTGTCCCGCGCAGTGGCTAACCTCACAACTTTGTGCGAGCTGTGTCTTCCTTTTGTAAAGGTAGGGGGACTGTTTGTAAGTCTCAAAGGTCCCAAGGCACAGGAAGAAGCAGAGGAAGCAAAAAGGGCAATAGAGCTTCTTGGAGGAAGCCTTACAGACATAAAAAGCTACGATTTGTCCGATACAGATTTAAACCACAATATAGTTATTATAAAAAAGATATCGCACACCCCGACAAAATATCCCCGAAAGGCTCCAAAACCATCAAAAGAACCGCTTAAATAAGGCGGTTCTTATTTTTTTGTGTCTTTTTTGGAAGAACGGTTTTTGTTTTCTTTTGGTATTATATCTGTTACAATTAAAAAAAACGAACGGAGGAGTAATATGGAAATACTAAAGAAGGTGAAAGCGCAGCTAATGGGAACAAACACAATGGGTTTTCCCGAAGCAGGGGGAAATGAGATACTCTATATTCCTGTACATCTTATTCTGCCAAATCCAAATCAGCCAAGAAGAATTTTTGATTGTGACGGCATAAAAGAGCTTGCTGATTCTGTACGGAGCTACGGAGTTTTGCAGCCTGTGACTGTCAGGAGAAAAAAGGACGGAACATACGAAATAGTGTCAGGCGAAAGACGGCTCAAGGCCGCCTGCCTTGCAGGACTACTGAAAATTCCTGCAATAGTAACGGATATGGAGGATGAGGATTCCGCCATAGTATCTCTTATGGAAAATATCCAGAGGGAGTCCCTAGGCTTTCTTGAAGAGGCGGCGGCACTAAAAAAGATACTCTCGGAATCGGAAATTACTCAAGGGGAGCTTGCCGCCAAAATAGGAAAAACTCAGTCCTACATAGCAAACAAAATAAGACTTCTTAAGCTTCCTGTAAGTGTACGGGAGATAATACGGGATTTTTGTCTTACAGAGCGTCACGCCCGTGAGATATTAAGACTCCAAGGAGAGGAAACCCAGCTAAAAGCGGTTCGAAGAGCCGCAGACTTAAATCTCGGAGTAAAGGAAACGGGAGAGATGGTAGACAGAATTATAAAAAGAGGAGACAGAGAAAGTTCTCACGGCAGGGTTCTGCGTTCCATATCTGATGTGAGGGTATTTTACCGCACCATTACAAAGGCAGTAAATCTTATGAACGAAAGAGGCGTGGAGGCAAGTGCCAAAAAGGAAGAGACGGATAGCTACTATGAGTATGTGATAAGGGTGGCGAAATAATTATGTGGGGATACTGCGTACCCCCACACCCCCGCCTTTCCGCTAAAAATACGGGGAAATCAAAAATATAAAACCTCAAAATTTTACCGACCATTGCGGAGGAGGCGGTCTCGCCTCTTGTCCTCATTAAATGCCGCTTGCATAATGAAAAAAATTATGTGCAAGCGGCATTTTCGGTAATTTTGAGGTTTTCTCTCTTTGATTTTTAATCCCCGTATTTTTAATGCGGAATTTCAAG
>JAZQBI010000200.1:0-4601 GCA_045545635.1 Clostridia bacterium
AAGAGTAGTACCATACATAGTTATAGTTGATAAAGGCTCCGATGACCGTACTGAGGAGATATCACGCAAATTATGTTCAGATTATGATTTTTTGTACTATACAACTGAAGAAAATTATGAAAAATTCCGTCGTGATATTAAGTAGCAGGTGAAAAAATGATATATAATAAATATTCCGATTATTTAAAAAAGGTATATGGTGAGCGTGTTTACAAGCTGCCGGTTAATCTTCCCATAACCTGCCCAAACAGAGATGGAACCTGTTCGGTGGGCGGGTGCATTTTCTGCGGTGAAGTTGGTGCAGCGTTTGAAAATCTGCCATCGACAATGTCAGTAGAAAATCAGATAAAAGAAAACATGGAGTTTATCGGAAAAAAGTACAAAGCAAAAAAATTCATTGCATATTTTCAGAATTTTACAAACACATATATGCCTCTTGAGGATTTTAAAAGAGTCATAAGCGCCGCAGTAACCGAAAATATTGTGGAAATAGCTGTATCTACAAGACCTGACTGCATAAGAGATGAATATATGTCATTTTTAAAAGAACTATCTGATAGCACAGGGATTCGGATTTCCATAGAACTAGGACTGCAGACAGTTAACTACAAAACCCTGAAAAAAATTAACCGCGGACATTCTTTGGCAGAATTTATTGATGCAGTAAAGATAATCCAAAAGTACGGTTTTGACATCTGTACACACCTCATTCTTAATTTACCATGGGACGATATGGATGATGTTACAGAATGTGCAAGAATTCTTTCGGCACTCAGAATAAACCAGGTAAAGCTTCATAGCCTCTACATTGTCAAAGATACCCCCATGTCAGAAATGTATCAAAACGGCGTTTTTGATATGGGCGAATATACAGATTATGTAGAAAGAGTAATTACCTTTCTTGAGAATCTCTCTCCGGATATCGCAATTCAGCGTTTGCTCGGGAGAGCAAAAGAGGAACACACTGTTTTTGCCAATTACGGAATGAGTTGGTGGAAAATTAAAGATACTATTGATGAGGAAATGATAAAAAGAGGCACATATCAGGGTATAAAATGTGACTACCTGAACGGCAAAGCCTTAAATAAGTTTAATTAAAAATATTTTGCTTAAATAAAAAATATTTTGCTAAAATGTATTGTAATTAAAACAGTCTTTTGGTATAATAAAGTGTAAAAATATAACTTGCGAGGTTGTTTCTTATGATAAAAAGCATGACCGGTTACGGAAGAGGTGAAAAACTCTTTGGTGACTATAAAATTACGGTGGAAATCAAAAGTGTAAATAACAGATTTCTTGATTACAACATTCGTTTGTACAAGCATTATTCATTTGTTGAGGATGCAATACGAGAAGTACTCAGCTCCCGTATCAGCCGTGGCAAGGTGGATATATTCATTCAGTATGATCTCACCGAGACAGACGACAAAATAGTTACTCTCAATGAGTCGGTAGCTAAAGGCTATTTTGAAGCACTCTCTCTTATGTCAGAAAAGCTGGGCGTACATAACGATGTTACAGTTTCAACTCTTGCCGGATTCAACGATGTTTTCAATATTGAAAAGCCTGAGGATGATAAGGAAAAAATTATCGCTGACACCATTGAAGTAGTTAATCTTGCCATTGATGACATTACAGCAAACAGGGCAAGAGAAGGCGCCAGACTTTATGATTTTTTCAAGGAAACTATTGCCGGACTGCGTTCTGTAACTTCAGTAATATCTGAGCGATCTCCGCTTACGGTTGAGGAACATAAAAATCGCCTCAAAGAACGAATAGAGGAAATGTTAAATGGTGTGGAATATGATGAAACACGACTTCTCACTGAAGTGGCAATTTTCTCAGACAAGGTTAATATAACAGAAGAACTTGTCAGATTTGAGAGCCATTTAAAAGAGTTTGAAAACCTTTTGGGTTCTGATATCCCCGTAGGCAGAAAACTTGATTTTACCGTTCAGGAGCTTAACCGCGAAGCTAACACCATGGGCAGTAAATGCAATGATTTTGAAATCGGCAAAGCGGTTGTGGAACTTAAATCGGAGATAGAAAAAATCAGAGAACAGGTACAAAACATCGAGTAGCAGAAAGGAAGTTTGTTATGAAACTTATCAATGTCGGCTTTGGCAATATTGTTTCTGCAGACAGAATAATAGCCATTGTAAGTCCGGAATCTGCGCCTATAAAACGTATGGTTCAGGAAGCCAGAGAAAATGGAAATCTTATTGACGCCACATACGGCAGAAGAACAAGAAGTGTCATAATAACCGACAGCGGTCATATTATACTTTCGGCAATTCAGGCGGAAACTGTTGCCGGCAGACTAAACGGTAAGGAAACTGACATATTAACGGAGGATGAACAATTTGACTGAAAAACAAGGTGTATTATTTATTGTTTCCGGTCCTTCCGGTACCGGTAAGGGAACGATAATGGATGAGTATTTCAGAAAATACCCCGAGGATAATTCTTTTTTGTCAATATCAATGACAAGCCGTGCTCCCCGTGCTACCGATAAAGAGGGAGTAACTTACTACTTTATCAGCAGGGAAGAATTCGAAGACCTTATAAAAAATAACGGACTTGCAGAATGGACGGAGTTTTGCGGTAATTACTACGGAACTCCCAAAAAACCTGTAAATGATATGCTTCGTGCCGGACGAAATGTTGTTCTGGAAATAGAAGTGGAGGGCTATCACCAGGTTAAGAACGCCTTTGAAGATGCAATTGGTGTTTTTGTCCTTCCTCCAAGTCTTGCAGAGCTCAGAAACAGGCTGAAAGGCCGTAACACAGAGACCGATGAAGTTATAGAAAAGCGGATAACCCGTGCATACGAAGAAATTAAAGAAGTGAGCAGCTATGATTATTTGCTTATAAATGATGACCTTGACCGGGCGGTGGATGATTTCCATTCAATTGTTCTGGGAGAGGGACTCAAGGTAAAAAGAAATCAAAAATTTATAGATGAGGTGTATAAAAAATGTTAAAACCATCAGCAACAGAGCTTATGAAAGCGAAGAAAATTGACAGCAAGTACACATTGGTAATTGCTACCGCAAAAAGAGCAAGAGAAATCTATTCAAAGAAAGACAATGTTTTTGTTGAGTGCAAGTCTGACAAACCTGTAAGCATAGCAGTTAACGAAATTGCAGAAAACAAGGTTACTCTCAAAACTTCAAAAGATATTGCTGCACATTCCGACTCAGCTCTTAATGATATTTTAGAGCTTGAAGCGGAAAGAGATGCAATGGTTACAGAGGAATAATTATGGTTATCTACGGGGTTGTTAATATATTAACATCCCCTTTGATGCTTGTTTTGGCAATTTGATTATCCGTGCAATAGTGCCACGATTTACGGAGGGATGTTTTTTGATAGCTGAAGTTGTTTTGAACAGTTTTTCCAAGGCAACAGATAAAATATATCATTATGCTGTCGATGAATCCCACAAAGAACTGGTTGATATCGGCGTCAGGGTAATTGTGCCTTTCGGCAGAGGAAACCGCATGCAGGAAGCCTTTGTTATAGCTCTTACAGACCAATCTTCTTTTGAAAATCTTAAAAGCATTGCAGATGTTACTGATTCATACAAATATTTTGGCAAAAAAGAAGTTGAATTGGCAAAATTTATGGTTCATAGGTATTTTTGCTCATATATATCTGCAATTAAGGTTCTTTTACCTACTGGACTTGGAACTGTTTTCAAAAAGACATTGCATCTGTGTGAAAGCATTCCAAAAGAAGGTCTTGACTATATCGAGCATTCTTTGCGTGCCGAAAAAGTGTATGAAATTCTGAAACAAGGACCTATGTCATATGATAAGCTTACGGAGGAATTGTCATATTCAGGGCTTGGAACTCTTGTGGGCAATATGGCAAAAAAAGGTATTATTACAGTTACGGAAACCACAAGCGAAACTGTCAGCGATACCATAAGGAAGAGAGTCTGTCTTCTTGCTGATTCAGAAGAAGTATCATCTGCCATAGATTTGATGTCACAAAAAGCTCCGGCTCGTGCCAGATGTCTGGAAGTACTCTCTGATTTTCGTGATATTTCTCTTGCTGAACTTCTTGAAATAGCTCATACATCAAAATCTGTTGTAGATTCTCTTGTGGAAAGAGGTATGGCACAGATATACGAAAATATCGAGAGGGAAGATATAATTGAAATTGATTATGAAAATCTTCCTCCCAAAAACATGCTCACTCCCGCACAACGGAAAGTTGCAGATGAAGTTATAAGGGATATTAAAGACGGAGAACAGTCTACTTTTCTTCTTAACGGGGTAACCGGCAGCGGTAAAACCGAGGTTTATCTTGATATTATAGAAAAAACAGTCGCTTTGGGTAAAAAGGCCATTTTTCTTGTTCCTGAAATTAGCCTTACACCCCAGATGGTTTCCAGAGTTACTTCGTGGTTTGATGACCGTGTTGCGGTAATTCACAGTTCTCTAACCCGTAAACAAAGATTTGAACAATGGAAGAAGATCAAAGAAGGCGAAGTCGACATTGTTGTTGGTGCCAGAAGTGCAGTTTTTGCACCCTTTGAAAACATTGGTGTTTTTATTGTTGATGAAGAACACGAAAACACCTATAAGTCGGAG
>JAZQBI010000201.1:0-1761 GCA_045545635.1 Clostridia bacterium
AATCAATAAAGGAATTGAGCCTATTCTGATAAAGGAGAGGGTTGGACACAAGGATATCCGTATCACATTAAATAATTACGGACACTTATATCCGAACCAACAAAGAAAAGTAGCGAAGATGCTGGATTTTGAAAAAGAAAAAAGCCCTAACAGCGGCAACTGCTAGGACTTGTGATAACAGGAAAACCTCTGTCATCTATGTAATCACAGCATAAGTATAACAGAGGTTCTTCCGTGTGACAACGAGATTTTAGGAAACGGAGGACTTTATGGAAGAAAAGAAAACAGAACTGAAAATGATTAAGATGTCAGAAGTACAGTCGCAGGAGATAGAGTGGCTTTGGTATCCATTCATCCCTTATGGAAAGCTGACAATCGTACAAGGTGATCCGGGAGATGGAAAGACAACCTTGATATTAAATATTGCAGCCAAGTTATCCAAAGGAGAGGGATTAGATGATGCTATGAAGCTGAAGGAACCAATGAACATTATTTATCAGACTGCCGAGGATGGTCTTGCGGATACTGTAAAGCCAAGGCTTGAAAAGGCAGGTGCAGATTGTGAGAGGATAGTGGTAATTGATGAAAGCGACAAGTCTCTTTCTATGGCAGATGAAAGGCTGGAAGAAGCCATTATACAGACCGGAGCGAGGATGTTGATTTTAGACCCGATACAAGCCTATTTGGGCGGTGGCATGGATATGAACAGAGCAAATGAAGCAAGGGATATGACGAAGCGTTTAGGAGCTTTGGCAGAGAAATACAAATGTGCCATTATCCTTATCGGTCATATGAATAAGGCATCTGGTAATAAGGCGGCTTATAGGGGCATGGGTTCCGTTGATTTCTTTGCGGTAGCAAGGAGCGTGTTGCTAGTCGGCAGAGTGGAAGGAGAACCCAATATCAGAGCAGTTGTTCAGATAAAAAATAATCTGGCACAGTTCGGACATCCCAAGGCATTTGAACTGATGGAAAGTGGTTTTAAGTGGATGGGAGATTATGAGATTACAGCAGATGAAGTGCTGGGCGGTATAGCACCAAAAGCAAATAAATTGGAGCAGGCAAAACAGATGCTTCGGGAATTGGCAGAAACTTCCAATGCGGTACAGAGTAATGAGATTTTCGACATGGCTGAGGAGCAGGGAATTTCTAAAAGAACATTGGAAAATGCCAAAAAGGAGCTGGGTATTAGGGCAAGAAAAATAAATAACTCATGGTATTGGGAACTGGATAAGATAAAGCAGATTTAAGGGAAGAACGCAACAACGCAGACTATATAAAATTTGCGGTGATGAACCTTGCAAGGTTGCAAAGTATATGGACCTTGCGTTGTTGCGGTCTTGATGGAAAGGATGGATTGATAGGATTGAAAAATGTGCAGATTTCAGAGGAATTATTCTTTGCACTCCTGAAATATCACTTGGTGGAAATGGATGATGTTTTACCGGAGATAAAGAAAGGCTTGGAAGAAAAATTGGAAGCTATGGTAAGGCGGGATTTATATACAAAATATAAGACTGCTCCAACTGAGGAAGAAAGAGAAAAGGCACGACAGGAGTATCTGGAAAAGGTGGGAATGCATCGAAGCTTCCGATGGTAAATTTTTTCCTTCAGTATGTAGGACGGGAGCGTGCCACGCTCCTGTATATGGTAGTTAAGGAGAAAGTCGGATTAGGGTGTAATGACAAAATCGGACTACACTCACAAGCCCTCGGCGTTTGAGAGCGAAATACACCCATCGCACAAATCGGAGATTTGTAC
>JAZQBI010000202.1:0-17435 GCA_045545635.1 Clostridia bacterium
GCCGCTTATCTGCAGAAGACAAGGACAAACAGAACAAAACTGACGCTTCTAACACCATTCAGAATCAGAAATCAATGCTTTTGCAGTATGCAATGCAACAGGAGTGGGAAGTTTATAACATTTACAGCGACGATGACTATGCCGGTGCTGACAGAAAGAGACCTGAATTCAATCGATTGCTCCAGGACGCCGAAGATGGAAAATTTGATATTGTGCTTTGCAAGACACAGTCACGATTCACTCGTGAACTTGAGCTTGTTGAAAAGTACATACATGGATTGTTCCCGCTTTGGGGTGTCAGATTTGTTGGTTTGGTAGATAATGCTGATACCGACAATAAGGGCAATAAAAAAGCAAGACAGATAAACGGTCTTGTTAATGAATGGTATCTTGAGGATATGTCTGAAAGTATCAAAAGTTCGCTTACCATCAGACGACAGAATGGTCACCATATCGGAGCATTTGCCCTCTATGGGTATATGAAGGATCCTGACGAGAAAGGGCATCTCATCATTGACGAAGAAGCAGCAGAGGTTGTTCGTGATGTATTCAGGATGTTTGCACAGGGAGTAGGTAAAACAAATATAGCCCGCTTGCTTAACGAGAGAGGAATACCAAATCCAACAGAATACAAGCGTCAACATGGTCTCAGATATAAACAACCTGATTCCAAGAACAGTACACTCTGGAAATATTCTGCCATATCGTCGATGTTGGTTAATGAAATCTATATTGGCAATATGGTTCAGGGTAAATATGGTAGCATTTCTTTTAAGACAAAAGTAAACAAACCCCGTCCTAAAGACCAGTGGTACAGAGTAGAAGGTACTCACGAGCCAATCATTGACCGCGAACTTTGGAACAGGGTGCAGAGCAGGTTGAAAAAACGAGCAAAACCCTTTGATAACGGGATGATAGGTATATTTGCCGGTAAGGTTCATTGCGCATGCTGTGGGTATACGATGCGTTCATCCAAGAGTCGAGGCGAACGTTATCTTCAGTGTTCAACAAGGTTTATACACAAACAGGCTTGCGAGGGAGCATTTATATCTGTAAAGAAACTTGAAAGCATTGTAATTGATGAACTGAGTCGTATGTCGAGAGAATTTATTGATGCGGATGAAGTTGCGCAGAAAATTGAGTTTGCAAAAGACCTTAAAGATAAGGTGAAGAAACTCAAAGCCGAGGTTGAAATGTACAAAAACCTTCTTAGCAAAGCATCCCATGCGATTTCTGAATGTTATGTCGATAAGTCAAACGGAGACATTGATATTGATGAGTACAATACAATCGTCAAGACTCTGAGAGATAACAAAATTAAATACGGTAAGATTATAGAAGACGATGAAAAACTGATTGATGAATTAAACAAACGTATTCTTGCCGGAGATAATCGTCGTGAATTGGTCGAGCAATATATGGATATAAAAGAGCTTGATCGTGAAACGGTCGAGACAATGATCGACCATATTGTTGTCGGAAGGCGCATTCCGGGGACAAAAAATTACCCTGTTGAAATTCATTGGAACTTCTGAGGCAAGACCAAAAATTGCCGGTTTTGCCTTATGTTGTGCATAATGATATAGCAGGTAGAAAAAGCAAGTACAACAATTAAAAACGCTAAAAACCGCATAAAATAAGGGTTTTCGGCATTTCGGTTTACACATGTTGTGCATATGAAATCGTGCCATCTGCTGCAAGATTTTCGTTTAAGTCAGCCAGGGGATCACCTGTCGAAGCAATAAATTTAGCATCAAATGGTGTGCCGTTTGTATTTGCAGGATAAATTCCTGTACTATGATTTATAAAGTAATTATAAAAACCGCTATCTTTCACAAGCTTTGAATCCAGATCACGGGTTAGCTGATATACGAGAGCACCAACCATTTCAAGATGGCTCAATTCTTCATTTCCGATATCATTAAGAAGACCTTGAGTTTCTGGAGTTGGCATAGCAAAACGCTGGCTCAAATATCGGAGTGAAGCTCCTAGTTCGCCATCCGGTCCACCATATTGAGAAAGGATAATTTGTGCAAGTTTCGGATTTTTATTTTTTACTTTTACCGGGTATAAAAGTCTTTTTTCATATTTCCACATAATACATACCTCCTATGCCTGCCATGGCCATTTGCCTTGTACCCACTCAAAGGGCACATTATTTGAAACGTCTGTTACACAAAGTGGCGGGCATTTTGCATTGTAGTCATATTTAATGCTTTTAAGACTTGCAGATAGCTTAGTAAGCATTTCAAGAGCTTCGACATTTTCTGGATGAGTGTCAAGATACAGATTGAGTTCTGTTATGGCAAATTCTAGTTCACTAATTTTTTGCAAAAGCTGTTGACAGCTCATATTGGTTCCGATGTTGTCACCATTGCTACTATTATTTTCATTGTTATTATTGTTCCCGCAATTATTGTCACCCTGGCAACCGCTTCCGGGCTTAGTGCAATCATTGTTCATGGGACAATAAGGATTTTTGGGATAAAGCATTGGAGTCACTCCTTATTTAAATGGGTTCATTATTGGGTTTGAAGCATATTCTTCAAAAGGGATGTTTAACTCTTTGAACATTGTTCCGTTTTTTAATGTTTCGGACAAATCATAAAGATTGTCAAATGTCTGATAAGGCACATATACGAAACCTACTCTGGGATTTTCGACCCGGAAATTTTTATCCATTGTTACACCTCCAAATATTTTTTCATATTCATACTATGAATTGAATAAGATTTATGTTACAATAAGTTTGATGGAGGTGGTATGTTGAGAAGATTATGTATTACAATATCGGAGGGAGATTCAAATCGAGTTCTCAAATATGTTCTTAGAGATAGACTCGGTGTGTCAGCATCCGTACTTATAGAATTAAAGAAATCGTCAAGTTCTATTCTTTGTAATGGTTCGGAAGTATTTGCAAATCACAGAGTGATGGCAGGGGATAAGGTAGAGATTGTTCTTGTGGATGAAAATTCGCCCAATATTGTTCCTTGCAATATTCCGCTTGATATTATATATGAGGATGATGATATTCTTGCAGTCAATAAGCCACATTCCATGCCTACACATCCATCCCGGAATCATCACGATGATACCCTTGCTAATGCTGTAATGTGGTATTACCGTGACTGCAAATTTACTTTTAGGGTTATAACCAGGCTTGACCGTGATACCTCGGGTATTGTTTTAATAGCCAAAAACAAGCTCTCAGCAGCGATTCTGACACGACAAATGACAATTGGTGGTATAGAAAAAGAGTATGTTGCTATTTGTCATGGATTACTTAATCCAGCTTCGGGGATTATTGATGTTCCTATTTGTCGTGCTGAGAATTCTGCGATACTTCGTGAGATAAATCCATTGGGTAAAAAAGCAGTTACACAGTATCATACGGAACACAGTAATGGTGAGTATTCAGTTGTCAGGTTAAACCCTATAACAGGCAGAACACATCAGATCAGGGTACATCTTTCATATATGGGGTGTCCTATATATGGTGATGATATGTACGGTTCATCTATTATTGGAGAACGTACTCGACTTCATTGTGGAAGATTATGCTTTGTTCACCCGATAAATCACGAGAGAATAAGATTGGAGGCTTCGCTTCCGGAAGATATGAAAAAATTTATGGTATAACATATTAACACGTAAAAGCAAGCTACATATTTGTATTGATGTAGCTTGCTTTTGACATTTATATATCAAGGATTTTTTGCTTAATTGGAAGTATAAGACCGGGTGAAACGGATAGTTCATCAACACCCAACTGAATGAGAGTCTCTGTCATTTCGGTATCACTTGCCAGTTCTCCGCAAACACCGCACCATATACCTTCTTTATGAGCGTTTTCGCAAACTGTTTGTATAAGTCGCATAATTGCAGTGTGCTTAGGATTGCAGAAGCTTTCAACAAGCGGATTTTGTCTGTCTGTTGCAAGAGTATACTGAGTAAGGTCGTTAGTGCCAATTGAAAAAAAGTCTACTTCCTTTGCCAAAATATCACTTATTATGGCGGCTGCAGGGGTTTCTATCATTATTCCAAGAGATGTTTTGTCATTGTAGGGGATATTTTCTTCTTTTAGTTCATCCTGAACTTCTTGACATATTTCCTTGATTTTTTGTACTTCTTCTATTGATGTTATCATGGGAAACATTATTGATATTCGACCAAAAGCAGACGCGCGATATAGAGCACGGAGCTGTGTTTTAAAAATTCCAGGGCGGGTGAGGCAGATTCGTATCGCTCTTATACCGAGCGCAGGGTTTTCTTCTTTTGCCATTTCAAAATAATCCACATTTTTATCAGCTCCTATATCGAGAGTCCTTATAATTACTTCCTTGCCTAATGCTTTTTCTGCGGCACTTTTATATATTTGGAACTGTTTGTCTTCGCTCGGATAAGTATTACTTTCGAGGTATATAAATTCACTTCGAAAAAGGCCTACACCCATAGCGTCATTGGCATAGACGGATGCCATATCTTCCAATGAACCGATATTCGCATATAGTTTTATTTTTTTTCCGCTTTTTGTTATTGGTGGAACACCTTTTAATTTTTGAAGTAGTTTTTTCTTATTACTGTGATCTAACTTTTTTTCCTGCATTTCTATTATTGTTTGCATATCAGGATCCACAAAGATTTCACCGGTGAAACCGTTTACTATAACTTCAGCATTCCTATAATTGTCATTTGTGATTCCTTTGGCACCTATAACTGCTGGAATATCCATTGTTCTTGCCAGAATTGCAGTGTGGGAGTTAGTACTTCCGTTTTCCGTAACGAACGCCAGAACTTTTTCCTTGTCGAGCTGAACTGTTTGCGACGGAGTGAGATCGTCAGCGGCGATTACTGTCGGTTTATCAGATTGATAAATTTCATCATTAGAGTAAGTGAGTATGGATATAAGTCTTGATGAAATATCTTTTACGTCCGAAGCCCTTGCCTGCATATAGCTGTCATCCATAGAGGCGAACATATCTGCAAAGTTATCTGCTGTTTGGGCAACGGCACTTTCAGCATTTAAATTTTGGTTTTCAATATAGCCTTCTATGGATTTTAAAAAATCTACATCCTCCAACATCATACGGTGAATTTCAAATATCATAGCATTTTCTTCACCAACCTCGTTTTTTGCTTTAAAATATAGCTTTTTCAGTTCTTCCAGTGCCTGATTTTTTGCAGTATTAAATCTGTTAATTTCATCTGTAGTGTTTTCTATGTGGGTTCTGTGAACTTTTTCTGTGGTTGTATTAATTATTTTTAGTGTGCCAAAAGCTATGCCTCCGCAAACACCTTGACCTTTTATAATATCCATAATAACTCCGTTACAGATTTTCTTCAAAGAATTTTTTAATTTCTTCAATTGCCTTTATTTCGTCTGATCCTAAAGCGGTTATCCTTACTTTATCTCCTTCGTGAATGCCAAGTGACATCACAGAGAATATTTTTTTTGCATTTGCGAGCTTCTCGTTGTGTAGTATGTTTATTTCACATTCATACTTTTCAGCAACTTTTACCAGCATTCCTGCAGGTCTGGCATGTATGCCAAGCTTATCTTTTATTGTATATGAGAACTCTTTCATAACATCGATACTCCTTTTTTATTTTTTTATTTTTTTATTTTTACCCTTAAAAAATAAAATATGCAAAAAAGCAGTTGCGTATAAACGCAACTGCCAAATAAATTGTATAATCATCAAACGCCGCTGTAGGCTGAAAATCCGCCGTCAACAGGAACAACTACACCGTTAACAAATCCTGATGCTTCGTGGCTTACGAGCCAAAGGAGTGTACCGATAAGTTCTTCGGGTTCACCAAATCTTCCCATTGGAGTCTGGGAGAGAATCTTCTTGGAACGCTCACTGGGGGTTCCATCTTCGTTGAAGAGAAGACTTTTATTTTGTAATGTTGAGAAAAATCCGGGTGCAATAGCATTTACTCTGATGCCTACCTTGGAAAAATGAACTGCACGCCACTGTGTAAAATTGGATATTGCAGCTTTAGCACCGCTGTAAGCAGGAATTTTTGTGAGTGGAGTATATGCATTCATAGAAGACATATTGATGATGGTTGCACCTTCCTTGCCCATAAGGTCTTTTGCAAATACCTGTGTTGGAAGAAGTGTTCCAAGGAAGTTAAGATTGAAGACAAATCCAACACCATCGGGATCAAGATCAAAAAATGTTTTGATGCCTTCAATATCTTCGTCTCCGGGCTCATAGTATTCTTTGCTTGTAGAGCCTTTGGGGTTATTTCCACCGGCACCATTTATGAGAATATCAACGGAGCCAAGCTCACTATTTACGACAGCTTTTGCTTCCTCAAGGCTTTCCTTGCTAAGAACATTTGCACTTACACCTATTGCTTTTCCTCCGTTGTTGTTGATTTTCTTTGCAACAGCATCAGCAGCATCCTTATTAAGGTCAAGAATTGCAACCCTGGCTCCTGCAGAAGCAAGAGCCTGTGCAAACACGGAACACAGAACGCCTCCGCCACCGGTAACAACGCATATCTTTCCATCTAAATTAACACCAAGTGGTAATTTCATAATATGTACACTCCTTAATTAAGATAACTTTTCGCACGCTTCCCAAAGTCCGTTAATATAAACAGCTCCGAGAGCTCTGTCAAAGAGACCATATCCGGGTTTGCCGCTTTCGCCCCAGATCATTCTGCCGTGGTCAGGTCTGACATAACCATCCCAACCGGCATCGTGGTAAGCTTTTACAATACCAAAGATATCAAGAGAACCACATTCAGTCTTATGAGCTGCTTCTTCAAAGCATTTTTCACCTGTAAGCTTGATATTGCGAATGTGTGCAAAGTGTATTCTGTCAGAAAAAGCATTTACAAGCTCTACCATGTCATTGTTGGGATCTGCACCGAGGGATCCGGAACAGAGGGTGAGACCATTGTATTTACTGTCATAAAGTTTAAGGAACTTTTCGAGATTTGCCTTGTTTGTTATTATTCTGGGGAGACCGAAAATGCTCCAGGGAGGATCGTCAGGATGAATTGCCATCTTAACTTTAACTTCCTCTGCAACTTTTATAACCCTGTCAAGGAAGTATTTAAGGTTGTTCCAAAGCTGCTCCTCTGTTATTGCTTTATATTTTTCAAGAAGTGCTTTCATTTCTGATTTGGTGTAGCATAAATCCCATCCGGGGAGAGCGAGTTCACCTGTGAGAGGATCCATTTTAAGAACAGTTTTCTCATCGTATATAAGGGCATTAGAGCCGTCAGGAAGGGGATATGCAAGGTCAGAACGAGTCCAGTCAAACACGGGCATGAAGTTGTAGCACACACAGTCTATGCCTGCTTTTGAAAGGTTGCGAAGAGTCTGACAATAATTTTCAATATATCTGTCACGGTCGCCATCACCGGTTTTAATATCTTCATGTACGGGAACACTTTCGATAACGGAGAGTTCAAGTCCTGCAGCTTCTACAGTGTTTTTGAGTTGCAGTATTCTTTCGTAGGGCCATACTTCGCCTACGGGGATATCGTAGATAGCGGAAACAATACCGGTTACCCCGGGAATCTGTCTGATTTTTTCGAGAGTTACAGGATCAGATTCACCGTACCATCTGAAAGTCATTTTCATATCTTTTACCTCACTTTTAGTATAAGTTAGATATATTTTAACACAACAATATCATAAAAACCACAAAATTATTGCTATCTACATTGCAATAATTGCTGTTTATTCAATGGTAACAGTTCCCTCAAAAGATTTGACTGCATCACCGGTGAGATAAACGTCACCGGTGTCTGTGTATCGAATGACTACATCCCCACCGGAAAGCTTAACGGTAATGTCTTTGTTCTTGTCACACAGACCCATTTCGCAGGCTGCTACAGCAGCTGCACAGGCACCTGTACCGCAACCAAGAGTTTCTCCGTTACCTCTTTCCCACACACGCATTTTTATTGTGTTGTTGCCAACAATTTTTATAAATTCAGTGTTGACTCTTTCGGGGAAGAGGGGATCATTTTCAAACAATGGACCGATATCTGTAATATCGAATTTATCAACGTTGTCTACCATAACTATGCAATGTGGATTGCCTACGGATACTGCGGAAATACGGTAGCTACCGTCTGCAATGCTAACTTCTCTGTTGATAACAGTATCACCATCAAGATTAACGGGAATGTTTGCAGGATTAAGCTCGGCTTTGCCCATATTAACCTCTACCTGAGCAATTTTGCCATTCTGACGGAAAAGCTTGAGTTCTTTTATTCCGCTAGCGGTTTCTATGCTTATATTTAGTTTATCCACAATTTTGTTTTCGTAAAGATATTTACCTACACAACGGATGCCGTTTCCGCCCATTTTACCTTCACTGCCGTCGAGATTGAATACACGCATCTTTGCATCAGCAATGTCGGAAGGACCAATGAGAATTACACCGTCACCGCCTATACCGTATCTTCTGTTGGAAAGGCTGACTGCAAGACCTGCAGGATTATCAATGCGTTGATCAAAACAATTAAAGAAGATATAATCATTACCGGTACCATACATTTTTGCAAAGTTGAGGACAGTTTTTTCTGTGCGTAGATTGTTGATGTCAACAAGCTCAGTGCTGTATTCACTGTAGCGGCTCTTTATGCTGTCAGCAAGTGCGGCAGCGGTATCCAGTGATGTAAGGCAGGGGACATTTCGTTCTATTGCCTTACGACGTATTTTAACACTGTCACGGGTAGGAATTCTACCTTTGGAGGAAGTGGAAAGAACATAGTTCACCTTTCCGCTTTCTATAAGTGTGAGAGTGTTTGATTCGGGATTTTCGTGAATTTTACTTACAGTTTCAACAGTAAGGTCATTGGTGCGAAGTATTTTTGCTGTGCCTTCTGTTGCATAAAGGTTAAATCCAAGGTCAGCATATTTTTTTGCAACTGATGCAATTTCGTCCTTATCGGAATTACGAACAGTAATGAATATGCCGCCGCGTTGTTTCATATTGCAACCGCTTGATACAAGACCTTTGAATATCGCCTCTTCTCTGGTGTTGGCAAGTCCCAAAACTTCGCCCGTTGATTTCATCTCAGGCCCAAGGTGGTTATCAACATTTGCAAGTTTTTCGAATGAGAATACAGGAACCTTAACTGCAACATAAGGTGATGAGGGATAAAGTCCTGTTCCGTAACCCATATCCTTTAGCTTTTCTCCAAGCATTGTTCTTGTTGCCAAATCAACCATAGGTATTCCGGTAACCTTGCTTATATAAGGGATAGTTCTTGAGCTTCTTGGGTTAACCTCGATTACATACAGCTCATTTTTGTATATAAGATACTGGATGTTTACAAGTCCTATAACATTAAGAGAGAAAGAAAGATTGCGTGTGCTTTCTATAATCTTTTCTGTGAGCTCATCGGATATATTCCATGCTGGATATACAGCAATGGAGTCACCGGAGTGAACACCGGTACGTTCAATATGCTCCATAATACCGGGGATAAGAATATCTTCACCGTCGCATATTGCATCTACTTCAAGCTCTGTTCCCATGAGATATTGGTCTATGAGAACAGGGTTTTCAATATTGGTTTCAAGGATAATAGCCATATATTCCTTGATATCATTTTCTGTAAAGGCAATAATCATATTCTGGCCGCCAAGAACATACGAGGGACGCATTAGAACGGGGTATCCGATTTCTTCTGCAGCTTTTAGAGCTTCCTCAGTTGTCATAACGGTTGTACCTTTTGGTCTTGCAATATTGTGCTTTTCAAGGAGAGCATCAAAGAGCTCTCTGTCCTCTGCAGCATCAATGCTCTCTGCGGGAGTGCCGAGTATCTTGATTCCTTGAGCAGAAAGAAAATTAGTAAGCTTTATTGCAGTCTGACCGCCAAAAGCAACAACTACACCAACCGGTTTTTCTACTTCAATAATGTTCATAACATCCTCGTTGGTGAGAGGTTCAAAATACAGCCTGTCTGCAGTGTCAAAGTCTGTAGATACAGTTTCGGGGTTGTTATTTACTATGACAACATCATATCCGGCTTTTTTGAGGGACCATACGCAGTGCACGGATGCATAGTCAAATTCTACGCCTTGACCGATGCGAATAGGTCCGGAACCAAATACAATAATGGTATCTTTCTTTTCTTTTCGGCTGTCTACAAATTCTTTTGCTTCATTACGGTTTTCGTATACTGAGTAGAAATATGGAGTAGTAGCCTTATATTCACCGGCACAGGTGTCAACCATTTTAAATGATGCATTAATATGGTTTGTAACCTTTTTACCGCTTATTCTTTCAATTGCAGTGTCAGGATAGCCCATCCTCTTTGCTTTTAGATAAAGTTCATCATTGAGTTCTTTGCACTGTGCAAGCTCCTTGTCAAAGTTTGCAAGGTTAAGAAGTTTGCTGAGGAACCACTCATCAATAAGGGTAATTTCATGAATTCTGTCAATAGAAATTCCTCTTTTTAATGCTTCATATACAACAAAAAGTCTTTGGTCATCGCAGTCGTAGAGTTTAGCATCTATTTCTTCATCTGTAAAACCTGCAAGTTTTGGATTTGTAAGGGTATCAAGCTTTATTTCCGCACCACGGACTGCTTTCATAATAGCTTCCTCAAAGCTTGCACCGATACTCATAACTTCGCCGGTAGCCTTCATCTGTGTACCGAGTTTTTTGGTAGCATACACGAATTTATCAAATGGCCATTTGGGGAATTTAACAACACAGTAGTCCACCGTAGGTTCAAATGCTGCATAGGTGATGCCCGTAACATCGTTTAATATTTCATCAAGAGTATATCCGATGGCAATCTTTGCTGCAACCTTGGCTATTGGATAGCCTGTAGCCTTTGATGCGAGAGCTGAAGAACGGGAAACTCTGGGATTAACCTCAATAACTGCATATTCAAAGCTTTCGGGGTTAAGTGCAAACTGACAGTTACAACCACCTTCAACGCCAAGGGTATCTACAATGCTTAGAGCAGCATTTTTCAACATGTTATATTCTTTGGTTGAAAGAGTAACTGCAGGAGCAATAACAATTGAGTCACCTGTGTGCACGCCAACGGGATCAAGGTTTTCCATAGAGCAAACTGCAATTGTGTTTCCGAGGCTGTCTCGGATAACTTCAAATTCGATTTCTTTCCAACCTGAAATGCATTTCTCTACAAGTATCTGAGTAATAGGGGACTGGTAAAGCCCATTAGTGGAGATTTCTATAAGTTCTTCCTCGTTGTATGCAATACCGCCACCTGTACCGCCAAGTGTGAAAGCGGGGCGGATTATGAGGGGATATCCAATTTCGTTTGCAAAGCTGACTGCATCTTCAACTGTTGTTACGACAGTTGAGGGAATGCAGGGCTGACCTATGGATTCCATAGTGTCTTTAAACATCTGACGGTCTTCTGCTTTATCTATTGTTTCGGGATTTGCACCAAGGAGTGTAACGCCGTGTTTTTCGAGAAATCCTTCTTTAGCAAGCTGCATAGAAAGTGTAAGACCGGTCTGACCACCAAGTGTAGAAAGAAGACTGTCGGGTTTTTCCTTTTCAATTATTCTTTTTATGGTAGGAAGATTTAGTGGTTCAAGGTAAATTTCGTCCGCCATTGCGTTATCGGTCATAATTGTAGCCGGATTGGAGTTTACGAGTACAACCTCAAGACCTGCCTGCTTTAATGCACGGCATGCCTGAGTTCCCGCATAGTCAAATTCCGCAGCTTGTCCGATTACAATAGGTCCTGAACCTATAACCATAACTTTTTTGAGGTTCTTATTAAGTGGCATAATTATTTGTCTCCTTTCATAAGTTTTTTGAAGTCTGCAATGATACTATATGTGTTGTGAGGACCGTTGCAGAGGTTTGGAGCGAATTGCGTGGTGATTATGTTTTTATAGTCAAATCCTTCAACGGTTTTGTCGTTGACATTTACAAATCTAACATTGGCTTCAGAAGGGAGAGAAGATTCTTCCACAATGTATCCGTGATTCTGACTTGTGATATAAATTTTATTCTTTTCTAAATCCTTAACCGGTTGGTTAACACCGCGGTGGCCGTAAGCGTGCTTGGTGACCTTTGCACCGAGTGCAAGAGCAACAAGCTCATGGCCAAGACCGCAAGCATATACCGGAATACCGGAATTTATAATCTTTTTAACATTGGAAGTCATGGCCTCAAGATCATTTGGGTTTCCCGGTCCCGGCGAAAGTATTACACCTTGATAGTTGTTGTTTAAAATTTCATCAACAGATGTATTATAGGGAAGCACAGTAGCATCAATACCGGAGGAAACAAAAAGATCAACAAAGCTTTGTGTACATCCAAAATCAATAAGACAAACTTTATTTTCGTGAGTCTCTGACTCAAAATCCATACGTTTCTTCACGGAAACTTTGCAGGGACAAGAGTCGATTTTAGCATTCTGGAGTTCCTTGACAATTGATGCTATGTCGGAAATATTTTTTGTTATTTTGCCTTTCATAGTACCGTTATCACGTATTATTTGTGTGAGTTCTCTTGTGTCAATTCCTCCGAGGGCAACAATCTCTTTTTCTTTGAGGTAATCTTCCAAGGCACCTTCACAACGGAAATTTGAGGGTGAGTCACATATGGATTTAATAATGTAACCTGCAAGAGATGGTTTTTTAGAGTCAAGTTCTTCCTTAATAATTCCATAATTACCTGCAAGTGGAAATGTTTGTACCAGAATTTGACCGCAATATGCAGGATCGGTAATCATTTCGTTGTAGCCGAGAACAGCAGTGTTAAATACGACCTCTCCGGTAACTTCACCTTCGCAGCCTATGCTGTAGCCCTCAAAAACCTTGCCGGTTTCCAGCACAAGATATAGTTTTTTGTCCATATATAATCCTCCTCTAAATAAAAATGCTCAAAAAAATGGGGAAGACATAAACTGTCCACCCCAAATACGAATCAGCTAAAAACAGATTATGTTACTTTTTTATCCAATCTATTTTACACCAAAACATACGCAATGTCAACTATTATAAGAATAAATATTGACAATGTTTTAAAAAAATATTAAGTTTTTCATTGTTGAAAAAACATTTTACACAGTAATAACATTTACATCCATTTCCAAAAGTGTTTTGCTAAGGTTTTCATCAAAATCCTTTTCAGAAATGAAATAATCAATATCGTCAAATCCTGCAAGCTTGGCAAATCCAATTCTGCCGATTTTTGATTTGTCGCAAAGATAAAACTTCTTATCTGAGTTTTCGAGCATAGCTTGTTTTACTGCCCATTCCTGCTCGTTGCTGTCAAGAATTTCACCTTTTACGCTTACTCCGCGGCTAGAAAAGAATACTTTGTTTGCATAGCAGTTCTCTTCTATGTAATTTGTTGCCAGTGTGCCTACAAATGATTGATTGTTACTTACAAATCCACCAATTCCAATTACTTTGAGTGCTGTATGTCCTGCAAGTTCAGCGATGATGCGTATAGAATTGGTAACAATTGTAATATCTTTAAGATTTTTAAGCTCTTTTGCCATATAGAAGGTGGTAGTAGATGCATCCAGAAAGACTGTATCTCCCGGAAGAATATATTTAACAGCTTCTTTGGCAAGTTTTTCTTTTATACCAACATTTAAATGCTTACGTTTTTCCAAAGACATTTCATGGTTGCTTTCATCAATGGGGATGGCACCGCCATGAGTTCTTACCAGAGCTTCTTGCTTCTCCAATTTTTCCAGATCACGGCGGACAGTTTCTTCGGTAACACCCAGCTCACTACTTAATTTGCTAACAAGTACGGAGCCATCAGCTTTCAATGCTTCAAGTATTTTTTTCTGTCTTTCAACAGCAAACATTGCTTCACCTCAGATACTTATTTTATGATTTTTACCATATCTCCGTTTCTGATACCGGCAGAGTTGGCGTCATCGGTGTCAATATGCATTTCAACGTTGAAGTCATCGCGAACTCTGACCTGAACATCATAGAACTTTGTAGGTTTGATGCTTTCCACCATTACATCAACATAATCACCGTCTTTGATGTTATGACGCTCAGCGTAGTCGGGTGTAAGGTGAATATGTCTGTTAGCTATTATAACACCTTCCTTAAGATATACACTACCTTTTGGACCAACAAGCACAAGCTTTTCGGATCCGTCAACCTTACCGGAAGGACGAACCGGAGGACTCACCTTGAGGACAAAGGTATCGGTTCTGGATATTTCAACCTGAGTGTTTTTTCTTACAGGGCCTAAAACACGAACCTTTTCAATTGCTTTAAGGGAAGGGCCAACAAGAGTAACACATTCTTCTGCGGCATATTCTCTGCCCATAAGGGTTTTCTTTTTGGTAAGTTCATAACCTTTTCCAAAGAGTGTATCAAGGTCTTCTCTGGAAAGATGAACATGTCTCTGAGAAACACCGATTTTTATTTCGTTATTCTTGTCCTTTTTGTATTCGTTAAAAATTTTTGCTACTGCTTTTTCAATTGTTTCGATGTCATACATAGCGTTATTTCTCCTTAATATCCGAGCCTCTTACTATACATTAGTCATCAAGTATAGTAAGGTCGAAAAATTTAAGTATTTCGGGATGAGGTGAGGGAATGGCTTCTTTTCCGAACACCTTGGTTATTGCAGCACATGCTTTTTCTCCACTGTCAAGTGCAGCTTTTACATTTGATACACTGCCGGCAATGACAAGTGAAACGAGCATACCGCCCAGACGTTCCTCTTTGTGCAAAAGATTAACATTTGCAGCCTTGCACATAGCATCAAGACCTACAACGGCGGAGGTAAAACCTGATATTTCAAGAATACCGATTGCTCTGCCAAAGCCTGTTTCAGGCGCTTCTACACCCTTCATAGTCTTGGGGAATTTTTTGTTGAACTTATCCTTATTCATATCCATGAGATAAGCCATTTTTTCCGCGTCTTCGTCGGGGCGGGGAATTATGTGAGAAACAATAAACTTTTCCTTGCTCTTTGCATAAGCCTCGCCAGCTTCGATTGCGGCTTTTACAGCAGCAACGCTTCCTTCGACCTTAACAACCATAATAAGCGGAACAGGAATCTTCTTTCCGAAAGGTCTGTTTCTGTCAAAGGCAATTACTTTGACATCTGCAGCTTTTGCCATAACATCCGCTGCACATAATGCTGTTGTAAAACTGTATACTTCAATTAAACCTAATGCATTCATATGTGTACCGTCTTTCTTGCGTCAAGCACAATTTAGTTATTATACAATGTGGAAACCGTCTACAAGAACACATCTTCTGCTTCTTGTAAAGGAGTGAGCAGCAGTTATACCTTCACCTGTAGGACCTGCAATTGTAAATGTTGTATAGCCTTCGCCACCTGCGCCTATTCCTGCATAGGAAGGAGCATTCTTTACAAATATTGTAGTTTCTACCGCCCTTGCAAATCTTGTGAGATGATCTACGTTCTTGGAGTGAATGTGTGCAGAGTGTCTGTTTCCGTGTTCTGCACGGCAAGCCATTTCAATTGCTTCATCAATATTGGACACTCTTACGATTGCAAGGATGGGCATCATAAGCTCAACCTGTACAAAAGGATGCATTTCTTCTGTTTCGCAGATAATAAGTTTTGTATCAGCAGGAGCGGAAACACCTATAGCTTCAAGGAACTTAATCGCATCCTTACCAACCCATTTCTTGTTTATGTCATATTTGCCGTTCTTTTCAACAAGGCAAAGCTCCATAAGCTTTTTAATCTGATCGCCTTTAATAAGATATGCACCGTTTTTCTGCATTTCAGAAATGAGGTCATCTGCAATGTTAGCAAATGCAAAGCATTCTTTTTCGGCAATACATGGAAGATTGTTATCGAAACTTGCACCGTCAACAATATCTTTTCCTGCTTTTTTAATATTAGCAGTGTCATCAACAATAACAGGGGGGTTACCTGCACCTGCACCAATAGCCTTTTTGCCGGAGGAAAGGAGAGCCTTAACAACTCCGGGGCCGCCTGTTGCAACAAGCATTCTTACGATGGGGGACTGCATCATTTCATCAGAGGACTCCTTGGTAGGATTCTCAACAGAAACGACAATATTTTCCGGTCCGCCGGCTTCTAAAACAGCACGGTTAACAAGGTCTACTGCGTAGTTAGCTACTTTCTTTGCATTGGGATGAGGATTGAACACAACGCCATTGCCTCCTGCAATCATACCCATAGAATTACAGAGAACTGTTTCGGATGGGTTTGTTGAAGGGGTGATACTTCCGATAACGCCGTATGGAGCCATTTCAACTAATGTCATACCATCATCACCGGTCATAACATATGGCTTGAGGTCCTCGGTACCGGGTGTTTTGTTGGCAACAAGTTGATGCTTGATAATCTTGTGGGGAACATTACCCATACCTGTTTCTTCAACACCCATTTTAGCCATGATTTCAGCTTCTTCGAGTGTGAGCCTTCTGATGTTTTTAATCATCTCTTCTCTCTGTGCAACAGAGTAGTTTTTAAGCTGCTTATATGCCTTGTCAACTGCATTAAGGGCATCTGTCATAGAAGTGAACACGCCTTTTAAGTGTGTTCCGCCTGCTTTGGGAGCAGCTTCACTGTTCATGGATTTGATTACGCTTGCTACAATCTCGCTAATGTACTTTTCGTTATTCATATTTGTCCAGCCTCACTTTTCTGTATTTTAAAGAATAGATTTCCAAAGTTTTGTATCGGGACGGGGTATAACCGCACTGTCAAGGTACATTCCGTCGTCTTTTATGGCATCCTTAGCCTTTTCGATAGCGGCAGTTACCGAAGCAACACTCCCTGTTATGAAGAGGTAGGATTTACCGCTCATACCTTTTGCAAGTCTCAGCTCAATGAGCTTGACAATAGCAGTTTTCGCGGCTATATCTGCGGCTACTATCGACGATGCTGCAGAAAAAGTCTCAATAACACCGAGAGCTTCAACTTCACCGGGGTCGGTAGTTCCGTATATAGCAGGGAATATATCCTCGTGAGGATTTCCCAGTACAAAACTGTCTACCAGCTTGTTGGGAAAACGCTGTTTTGAAGCATCTACAGAAGCTTTGACAGCACTTAATTCTCCTGCAATTATTACAATGTATTTTCCCGGACAGATTGTCATGGCAGTGATTATATCCACTTCTGCGGTTTTTGCCATAATATCTGCGGCTTGAACACCGGTTGTAACATTAAAGTATTCAACCATTCCTATTGCTTTTGCCATGGTAAGTTATCCTTTCCAATGCTTATTTTGAAGATATTACAATAAAGGAATCTGTAACATCTGTCACAACACCGTCAATAGAAGCATGAAGTGCTATTGACAATGCATTTTCTGTCGGAGTAGCAATCATATCTCCGGCTTTTACTTTGTCACCTTTATTTACACAGGGGACAGAAGGAGCACCGATTGACTGTGATAATGCAATTTTGACTTTTTTGGGTTTTATTGTGATATCGCTAAGCGGTGCAGGTTTATCATATTGCAAT
>JAZQBI010000203.1:0-2964 GCA_045545635.1 Clostridia bacterium
AGATAGTATTAAATCTATGATGTAGTCAGCTTCCTTTAGTGTAGGTACAGTTGAACAGTCGTTTTCTGAAATTATTGCTCCAATGCGGTCCGTTACCTCCTGAGCAATATGTTCGTATTGTGGGTATTTCGGACACATCCATATACATTGTATGAAAACTTTTGTTCCTTGTGACAGTTCTGTAAGCCTTCTTTCAATCTCCATTGAAAGAGTATTGTATTGGTCTGGATATGCCGAACTGTTTCCGATTATTGCAGTAATAAGGGCTCTGTATTCCTTTGCTTTCTGCAGTTCCTGCTTTATAGCACAACATTGCTCATGTGCCTTTATTTTTTGTCCAGTTGTTGCAAGGTTGTCAATTGAAACAATATTTTCTTTAATGTTATTGAATATGAACTTCTCTTGGTTGATATAATATTCAGCAAGCCTGTTCCGCTCTACATAAGCAAAAGCATACAGCATCTTTTTATTGCTGTCATAGTGACTCTCAACCTTTACTCCGACAGCGGATGCGCTTGTCGAAGTCTGTATCTCTTGGTTGTAGTCTATCATAATCCTTTCACTTCGCTTTTTCCCGTCTGTGATGCTGGTACTTTGGTTGTTGACAACACTCGTTGACTTGATATTTATCTGTATCTGCTCAACAAGTTTGTTTCTTGATGCATCTTCAACCCTCTGCAAAGCCTCAATCAGTTTCTCACTGCCTTGCAATTTGTCCATTGCAAAACCAGTGTACCAAACCGATGCCGAGTAATTTGTGTCTCTATAGTTGTCATCTAGCCATAGAGGGTCACCCTCTTGCCCCCATAGAACTGCAGGAAATGAAATTATAAGGATTATTATAAATCTTGCAACCATGATTTCGAATTAGCCTTTATTCGTTATTTTCAAGATTCTCAATATATAGTTTCCGAGCTTCTTTCATTTCCTCCATGAACTTCTCCTCGCTGCATTCAATGTTTACAATCTTGTCCTTCTTGAGCTGCTCATATACAGCTTTGCAAAGGTTCGGGTCCATTTCTATGCAAACATATACATTGTATTCGCCTTCTTCTGTGAGGTAGGCATTCTTGCATATAGGTCTTGTGTTTGTAAGGAATTTCTCGAAGTATGCTCTTTGTAAGTTGGAGTTCTTCTGTTCAAAAGAAACATTGTCATTTGACATGTGTTGCTGGTTAAATGACTTGGTCATACCGTCAATCATTACCGATAGCTGCTGTGCCAAGTTTGCGCGGGCATCAAGAAGTGCCATGTTTGTTGCAAAGGCTTCGTTCATGCTTCGGGCATTTCCTGCAGCACGTGGGTTCGGACATGTAATATCGAAAGCCAACTCTTCGCACTCTTCTCTGATTAATTTTGTTCCACGGCTCTTTGCTGTTGCTTTCTTAGAAGCCTTTTTCTCCTTCCTGGATTGTGCCATTGTGTCATTTGCAACAAAAGAGATAACAAGTAATAATGCAATTAAAGAAAAAATCCTTTTCATAAGTAAAAAAGTTGTGCTTTACAATTCCCGGATAAAGCGGTAGTTAATAAATTTTGGTGTGGGAACTGTTTGGCAGATATCCAACTTTTCTTTGAGAATAGTTCTGCCGTTTGTTAACACCGTAAATATATTTTTTGGTGGTGAAACCAATAAACATTGCGAATGTAGTTAATATGTTTTAACAAAACAACAAAATAAACCGTAAAAAAAGGATTTTGGCGGTTAAATGTGTCGGATGAAGTGACAACTTCGCATATTTATGGGTGATTATAGTATGCCTATAAGGATTTGATTCTGTTCCTTGTTTTAGAATAATCTTTGTCGGCTGGATAGATATCAAGCAAATCCAAGTTCACTTGAACTCGCTGTTATATAAGGTCCTTGAACACTTTGACCTTTGCAAAGGTTTCTCTGATTCTTATCTGTATGGCAGATTTGCGTTTTTGGTTAGGGGCATCCTTTGCATTGAATCCTATAGCATCTATATTGTTATGCCTTGCAAGGAAAATGGTTCGTTCATTATGGAACTTCTGTGATATTACAGTGAATTCAGTCAATCCATAAATCTTTTTTGCGTTAATGACAGAATCGTAAGTCCTTAATCCTTTTTTGTCCATTGTTATCTTGTCGGCAGGTATTCCTCTCTCAATCAGGTGCTTCCTCATATATTCTGGTTCGTCATAGCTTGTCTCCTTGCCGTCTCCGCTAATAAGAATACGGTCTATTTTCTTGGCTTTGTAAAGTTTCTCTGTTGCGTCAATGCGATATGTATAATATATGTTTGCCTTACCGCTTTTTGTGACAGGTGATGTTCCTAACAGCAACCCGACCTCTTTATGCGGTATATCTTCTACACTGTCGTATATTCTGCCTTTGCTGTACAGTATTACAATAAGATTACATAATGCAATGATGGTGATTGCAGTGAGTAGTGCAAGGACGGTTTCCATAAACATTCGTTTAATCAATTCTATAAAATCAGTTTAGTGCTATCTTTTCTGTTATAGGGCTTGAGATAATCACGGGGTAAGCCCTGCAACAAAAAAAGAGAACCGTTATCGGTTCTCTTTGGTGGGCCATCCAGGGCTTGAGATTTGTCTCTTAGAGACCCATCGACTTCGTTGTTTGCTGTCGGCGTAGCCGGTGCAAACGGATAGAACGAAGGAGATAACCGTAGGTGAAAGCCCAACAAACAAAAAAGCGGATAACAAAAGTTCTCCGCTTGTGGGCCATCCAGGGCTTGAACCTGGGACCTCCAGATTATGAGTCTGTTGCTCTAACCAACTGAGCTAAAAGCCCGAGTATTCTGTTTTCGAATACTTTGCAAAGGTATGGCAATTTCTCTTATATTGCAAATTTTTTATGCTAAAATTTGTAATAGTGTTATATGCAGAGTCAACAAGGGTGTCCTGTCTGTGCCTTATTGCGGTCTCAATCATCTCTCATCCCCGTTCCAAGGCAGTGCGGCATCAATACTTCAT
>JAZQBI010000204.1:0-8302 GCA_045545635.1 Clostridia bacterium
GCATATGTACCTATGGTTGATACATTTTCAGGTATCGACAAATTACCTATTGCACTGCACTGTCTGAATGCGTCGTCCCCTATAATTGTAACCATATCGGGCAAGCTTACTTTTGTAAGTGCTGTACAACCATAAAATGCACTTTTACCTATTGAAGTCAAGCCATCCGGCAAGTTTACCGATGTAAGTGCCGTACAGCCATATAGCATACCCTCGGGTATATCAATTTTTTTGGAAAGAATTTCAACCGTTTCAAGAGCTGTCATATTTGCAAAAGCATATGTACCTATGGTTGATACATTTTCAGGTATCGACAAATTACCTATTGCACTGCACTGTCTGAATGCGTCGTCCCCTATAATTGTAACCATATCGGGCAAGCTTACTTTTGTAAGTGCTGTACAACCGTAAAATGCACTGTCACCAATTTCAACTGTACTTTCCGATATATCCATAGCAGTAAGCGATGCACAGTTATAAAATGCATTACTGCCTATACTTGTATAACCGTCAGGAATAGTTATGTCCGTAAGTTTTGAGAAATTTTTAAATATACCATCAGGAATGCAGGTTATTGAGCCGATTATTTCTATATGTTTTACCGCTCCGCTATAATTAGCCCAGGGGAAACTACTGCTTCCGGCCAACTTTACAATATCTCCGTCGTTATAGATTTTCAAAGAGAAATTGTTGCTGTAATACTGCCAGAAAACATTTTCCCCATACATACCGAATGAGTAACAAATATTATCCGCATCACTATAATAGCATACTTTACCCGAGCCATAGTCAGACGGATTATTAATACTCTGCCATTCATCGGGTGAGCCTTCATAATAATACTTAAGCTTTGAACAGCCTGCAAAAGATTTGTATTCAAAAGATGTTACGCTTTTTGGTATATATACTGTTGTAAGGTTACTGCAACCTTCAAACACCCCATATTTGAGTACAGTTATGCTATCAGGCAAAATAACCTCTTTGATAGCGGTATTGCCTTTAAACGCACCGGGAGCAATTGCTGTAACACCATCTGCCACAATATACTTTTCCGCTGTTAGTGTTGCCGGGTAAAGCAAAAGCTTATATGGCTCTTTTAAGAACAACACGCCATCCTCAAGAACAAGGCTTGTGTTACCTTCATCTATGGTTATATTGCTGATTAAACTGCTACCATAAAAAGCATAATCGCCAATATAGCTTATGCCTGCACCAATATGTAAATTTGTAATCTCTGATATATGTACAGACCAGGGTATGTTATCAAGCGTTTCATAGCTCCAATCAGGCATAGAACCTGTACCGTATATATTAAGTGTTCCTGTAGCATCATCAAACGACCAGAAAACACCATCACCAACACCGCCGCCAACACCACCGGTTTCGGGATTATAGTTAAACACAACCTTGCTTATATCAACTTTGTTATTTTCAATTTCAAGCCACTGTACTTTACTGCCGGCGTAATAATATGTAAGCCTTGAGCAGTAGTAAAACGAATTGGTTGCAAAGGTTGTTACACTGGACGGAATAGTTATTGTTTTAAGACCTGTGCAGCTTTCAAATGCATTTCTTCCGATAGATGTTACTCCGTCAGGTATGGCAATTTCTTCAAGGCTCACACAGTAAAAAAATGTTTCATTGCCGATTTTTGTTATACCATCAGGCAAATTAATGGTTTTAAGCTTTGTACAGTATCTGAACGCACCATTACCTATTTCTTTTATGCCCTGAGGCAATTCAAGCTCTGTAATTGACGAGCAGTTGTTAAATGCCATATCAAAAATATATTCCACACTATCAGGTATTTTTATATCAGTAAGTGATGTACACGAAGAAAAAGCATAAGAATTTATGGAAATAAGACTTTCCGGCAAATCTATTGTCGTAAGGTTTTTACATAACTCAAAAGAATATGCACCTATTGTCGTCAAGCCTTCGGGCAAGGTAACATTTTTAAGTGCTGTGCAACCGCTGAACGTGCTCCTTGGAATATTGGTTAGTGACGAATTTTTAAGGTCAACACTTGTAAGCCTTGTACAGCCTTCAAACACATTTGTATCTATTGCGGCAAGGGTTTCGGGAGCAGTAAATGTTTCAATATATTTAAGACCTTTAAATGCACCTTGCGGAAGCTTTGTTACACTTTCATCCAACTCGATATTTTTAATATAACTTGAATAATCCATATAGTCATATATTGAATATGATAGTTCGCCGTTTGCAAAAAGCTTAAGAGTTGAAGTGTCTTTATAGATGTGCCATGACATAGAATTCAGTAAGTCAGTTCCAAAATAATCAGGACGCTTTACTCCGTCAAAATTATGACATACATCTATATTGTTTCCGCCCGCATTAAAGTCTATCAACTCCCACTCGCTTAAATTACCTTTATAGTAAATACATACTCCAACATTATAAAAGCACATTGGTCCAATTTTTTGGATTTTGTTATTCGCAACAAGATTTGCTATGGCTTTACAATTATAAAACGCCTCATCGCTCAGAATTTTTAGCTCATCAGGTAATTTTGAAACTTCAAGAACAGAGCAGTTGTAAAAAGCACGATTGCCAATAGTTTCTATACTGTCCTGCAAATTTACAGATACAAGCTTTTTACATCCTTCAAAAGCGCTTGTTCCGATTGTCTTTATGCCCTCGCGTAATTTTACATTTGTAAGAGCCCAGCAATTATAAAATGCTTTTTCAGGAATCTCAGGTACTCCGCTCAAAAATTCGACATCTGTCATAGTATAGCAATAATCAAATGCATATGCACCGATAGTTTCAAGACTTTCGGGCAATGTAACAGATTTAAGATTTGTACAGTTGCAAAATGCACCTTCACCGATGTTTTTTATACCCTCCGGCAACGAAATAATTGTAATTTTGCAGGAGTCAAATGCATAACTCCCGATTGACTCCAGTCCTTTGTGTAAAATAACATTCCTGATTGCAGAGTTTTCTGCAAAGGTATAGCTGCCGATAGCTGTTATACCCTCTTTAATATCAACTGTATTTACTAAATGAATGTTTTCATACCAAGGGGTTTCTTTTGCTTTCGTAAAATCCGGCATATCGCCGTTACCCTCAATTTCAAGTACTCCTGTTTCGTGATGGAGTATATAGCTGAAGTTATCTGCAAAACGGCCGCCAACCGAACCTGTATCAGGATTGTAATTATATAATCTTTGACCTTTAAAAAAAGTTCCAAATGACAACTTCATGCTCTCAAACTCTGCTTTTGTACCTGTATAGTAAACCCATTTAAGATTTGAAGAGATGTCAGAAAACGTGTCATACTTTGGTTTTAAACTGCCCTTGTATATCAACAGCTTTTCAAGGCCCGAACAACCGGCAAAAACGTATGAGCCGATAGTTTCAACGTTTTCATGAATTGTAAATTGTGTTATTGCAGTACAACCTCCAAATGCGTTATCACCGATTGATTTAAGTTTCTTTTTGTCGCCAATGCCTGCAAAAGCCGTACAACCTGCAAAGGTGTCATTGCCTATTGTTTCAAGGTCGTCATGCAGATTTACATATTCAAGTTCAGAACATTTATAAAACGCATAATCGCCTATTGTTTTTAAATTTCCTCCTGAAACTTCGTTAAGCTTTTGGGCATTATAAAAGGCATAGTCAGATATTTTATTAATACCTGTTGGCAAAATAACTTTTTCAAGATTTACGGCATTTTGAAATGCGCGTATGCCAAGCTCGGTTACAGTTGGTAAAATTGTATATTCTGTACCCACTCGGGCTTCGGGATATGCTATAAGCTTTGTAAGGTCATAGCTGTACAAAACACCGTCACGAGTCGTAAACTTTGTACTTTCGGTATCAACAATATACTCTGTTAAGCCGCTTCCTTCAAATGTTATAGGTGATACATTTTCAAGATTTTTTGGCAAAACAATGCTGCTAATGGAGGTGCAGTTTTTAAAGGCATAATCTCCTAAAGTTACAAGACCATCAGGAAAGTTTACCTTTTCAAGCGCAACACAGCCACTGAATGCTTTTTTACCGATTTCTTCTACACCATCGGGCAAGCTAAGGCTTTTTAGTGCAACGCAACCTTCAAATGAAGATTCGTCAATATGTGTTATGCCATCGTGTAGTTGTATTTGCTCAAGGGATGTACAGTTATAAAAAACAAATCTTTCTATTACGGTTACACCATTTGGTATGTTAATGTTTTTTAAAGCAGTACAACCTCTGAATGCTCCGTCCTCTATAATTTTTACACTATCAGGCAATGTTATGGTTTCAAGTGATTCACAGCCGTTTAACAATTGCCATTTAACAGTTTTAAGCCCGGAAGGCAATTTAATATTCTTAAGACCTGTCATACCACCAAAGGCATTTTCTCCGATTTCGGTCACGCTGTCGGGTATAACAAGGGTTTCAAGTGATGAGCAGCAAGCAAAAGCTTCATTACCTATTTTTTTAACAGTTGAAGATATATTAAGCTCCGTCATGTTTGTAAAATAGTAAAAGAATATCTCTCCTATTTCTGTTATACCGTTAGACATAATTACTTTTTTAATATCGTCACGGAGATTTTCGTAAATATATTCTGTATACTCAACCGCTCCGGTTCCGTCAATAAGCAAAAGTCCTTCGTCCGCCCAGAAATGCCAGGTGGCTTCATCACCGCAATATCCTGAAGCATCGGCATCTGTTATTGGTATACTGACTCCAATTTTTACGGTAATATCCTCACAACCATAATTCCACTGAGGGTTTTTATCTATTGCATCCCACTGTTCTTGTGTACCGGCAAAAAACAATGTTGAAACATAACAATTTTCAAAGATTCCTTTGCCTATTTTTTTAATAGTTGACGGGAAGTTTACGGTAACGATATATTTTGATTTTTTAAATGCAGAGTTACCAATATATTTTACGCCTTCGGGCAAAGATACATCGGTTAAATCGTAACATTCACTAAAAGTCAGATCACCGATTGTTGTAACAGTAGACGGCAAATCCAAGCCTGTAATTGAGCTCAGCATAAATGCTGCCTCGTCTATTTCTTCAAGACCGTCACAAAATACAACATTCTCAAGAAAAGTGTTGTTATAAAACGCCTTACGGCCTATTTTTTTTACTCCATCGGGCATAAAATACTCATTATCATATCTGTAACACGGATAATACAAAAGCTCAGTTTTATTTTTATTATACAATACTCCGTCAATTGACGAATAATATGGATTCTCTTCGTCAACATAAACATTCTGAAGGCTTGAACAATGATCTAACGCTTCACCTTCAAAGGTTTTAAAGCATTTTGAAAGTGTAAGTGTAAATAAGCAAAAATCAAGTGCCTTATCCCTTACGGTTGTAACTGTATCGGCAAGCACTATTTCAGCAACATAGTTAAGCAAACATAAAGACTTTTCGCCAATTACGGTAATGCCATTTTTAATATCAACATTCTTTATATGATTTTTGTACTGTGACCAAGGTGCAGTTGTGCCGGAAAATGTGCCGTTTGATACAACATATTCATAATCATAAATTGCACCCTTACCTTCAATAATAAGTACCCCGGTGTCCGTATAAAGCTTCCATACAGCTACATCACCGCACTTGCCCGAATAATCGGGCATCTTATATCCGCATGTTAAGGTGTATGATTTTTCATAAGTATCTGTGCCTGCATTTTCATCCCATCCGTTGCCTTTTTCTATTGCATCCCACTGGGCAGATGTACCCTTGTAATAAATATTATACAAACCCTCGGTGCCACTTAAAGCACCATCTCCAATTGATGCAACACTATCGGGTATAACAATACTTGCAAGCTCTGTGCAACCCATAAAAGCATTGGTGGCTATTGTAGTTGTTCCGTCCATAACAACATATTCACCGCAATTTGCAGCACCCGGCAAACCAATGAGTGTTTTACCGTCAATTGAATACAGTGCCCCGCCCGAAGAACTGTAATTTGTGTTACCCTCACTTACGGTTAGTGTCTTAAGCTTTGGCAGGTTACCAAGCTTTTTCATACTGATGTCGCTTATATTGCCTTCAAATACAACATCGGTTATAAAATCTTTGTGTCTTATCCATGGTATCTGAGTTTCAACGTCAAGTTGCGGTAACTCTCCCTCGCCCGTAATTGTTAGCACACCGTCAAGCAAATGCCAGTTAAAGCCGTCACCCAAAAAGCCTTTGTACTCATTTCTGAAACGGAGTATACCCTTGCCGTATTTATTATTCCATCCGTCAGGTGTGGTACAATGATATGATAAAATTGAGCTTTTTATTGCAGCGGCATTAATGTTGTCGCTTAAAAGTGAAACAAGCGCACACGCACCTGCAATATGAGGCGACGCCTGACTTGTACCATCCATATATGTATACTGAGTGCCATCTATGTAATATGTTGATAAAACACCAACTCCGGGTGCAGCAATGTATGAATCGAAATTTGTAAGTGCATAGTTAGAAAAATATGCAGGCTTGCCGTTTTTATCAATAGCAGTTGCAACAATACCATTGAGCTTTGAAGAAACAAAATGTGCAAGTGTATCTTCTGTCACGCCAACACTATCATTGCCGGCAGATGCAATCAAAACAGAATTTTTAACTGCAGTCAATGCATCTTTGAATGTTGGCAACGCATCCATCGGTGCTATGCCAAAGCTCATATTTATAACATCGTGCTTTGATGCTTTGTTGATAACAACATATAAATTTGCAAGTGTTGTATAAGTAAAACCGCCGTCCTCTCCAAGTTCCAATCTGTACGGACAGATTTTTACATTATCTGCCGCACCTTGTGTGACTGCTGCAACAATACCTGCAACGTGTGTTCCATGTCCGTTTGGGTCGCTGTTTATCTGCATAGTTTCATCATATATAACCCTGTCGTTAAAAATAGGATCCTGTGCATTCAGACCTGTATCTATTACGGCTACGCTTACCTCTTTATCAGTAGTAGAAATAACGGGGTTCTGCACAGAAAAATCATAAGCATTACAATAATCTGCGCCCCAGGTATAATTGTATTTATCAAAATCTATCTGCACAAGGTTATCTGTCTGAACATAATCTGTAAGTGAATTGTCTTTTAATATATCATATGCATGTTCTGTTTCAGCTTCTGTTTCAAATTCAGCAAACACAAGGCCATCTTTATTTACAGCAACATCTTCAACTTCTGAAAATGCCGGCAAAATAGTGTCATCAAGCAAATTATCGGCATCATCGAACTTTACAAAAAGTCTTTTTGTCTGAAACTTATCAGCAAGCTTTACATGCTCCCGGTCATATGTAACAACCGATGAATCATTGTTTCCATATACTTCAAATACATCACCGTACAGCATCATAGGTGCATTTTCTATAATTTCTATGCTGTCTGTGTATTCATCAAGGTTATCGTCCTTTATAGCTTCGTCAATTTTTTCTATAAATTCCTCCTGCTCACAAATTGCGTCGGCAAGTATCTGATAAACCCGATTATCACTGATGTTTTCAGCCAATACCGAAACCGGTGCAACCTGCATCAACAAAACTACAACCAACAACAAAGATATTAAGGTTTTCTTCATAAAAAAACACATCCTCTTTTATTTGCAATTTTAAAATTTAATTATATGGTTTTGTCAAGTCGGCAAAACAGTAAATAATACTACTGATTTTGTGTAGCACGCAATACCCGCAGGGATATCAGTTTTTCTGCCCGATATTTTTCGACAGGAGCAAATCCCTGCACATCAAAACGGATATGATATAAATCTCGTTGCCGTAAGCATACTCATATTTAAACACTTTTTTCAATCCACCAAGCTCGACTTTGTCTTGCGCAACTTTTCTATTTTATCTCGCCTGATTTTGTTTGCTTTTGCCAACATTCATTCTAAACCTATGCATTCTCAGGTTAATTAACTATGTTAATTAATTATATAATAAGTGCACGACGTAGATGCCGTTTAATGCACTTTAGTGCAATTCATTAGCCGCAAGGCTCAATTTATGAAAATTTATTTTTCAATTCATGCCGTAAGGCAATTCATTGAGTTTGCTACGCAAGCTCATTATATAAAGGCTGTATAAACTAGATGACAATCTTTTTAACAATAATTCATATCAAATCAGGAATTAATATCGCTTAAGCCATTTCTTAAATAACCCTGATATAGCAAAAAACGCAATTAAGCAAACAGCATATAATATCATACAAAAATCTAAAGAAAAGATTGAAGTTTTAATGTCCAGTACGACCTTTTTGGGGGTGGTATTTGCACCAAGTGTTACTATATTTTTCTCTATCTCACTTTCAATA
>JAZQBI010000205.1:0-10021 GCA_045545635.1 Clostridia bacterium
TACCTAACGGATGAGGAGACAAAAATACGAAATGAAATCATAGAAGAGAAAAATAAAGCTTACATAGACGGATTTGGCTATGTAGCACCAAGCAAAACACAGACCATCATCGTAGACTCAGACGGCGACATAAACAAAATGGTCGGCATAATGGAATAAAAAGAAAACAGGTGCAGTGCCAAGCTATACAAGCAAGGTGCTGCACCTGTATTTTTGTTATTTGCGAGTCGGTTTAACATTGACATCGGGATTGATGTCACCATCAATAGAGCCATGTTCTTCCTCGAACTTTTTGATGTTTTCACGAATCAGAACTAGCACGTGACTATTTACGCTACGACCTTCGTAGTCGGCAACATAACCAATTTTATTGAGCATTTCTTCCTCGATTCTTATAGACACACTTTTAATAGCCATAAAATCACCTCATAATAAATATATTATGTATTTATTTTATAGCCTTTATGTGCTATAATGTTAAGAATAGATATACAGTATATCTAAAATAATTTTATGAGGTAATTATTATGAGTGAAGAATTAAGATTGCACAGATGTTGTTTTACAGGGCATCGTCCTGACAAAATGGAGCTTGGAGAAAAAGAAATTAAGCCATTACTTGAAAAAGCAATAGACGAGGCTGTTGCAGATGGGTATGTGACTTTTATAACAGGTATGGCGATGGGAACGGATATATGGGCAGCGGAGATTGTGTTGGAGAGAAAGAAAACGAACAAGGACTTACATCTGATATGTGCGTTACCTCACCCGAATTTTGAGAGCAGGCGGAGTATGACCGAAAAGATGAGATTCAATAAGATTATTAAAAATGCTGACCTTGTAAAAGAAATAAATGACCACTATTTTACAGGTTGCTATCAGGTACGAAATGAATGGATGGTTGACAGGTCAAATCTTGTGATTGCCGTGTTCAATGGTCAAAAGAGTGGGACGAAGAATACAGTTGATTATGCAACTAGAAAAGGCGTTTGTGTTATCAATGTACTTGACAGCATTTAAAATCGATTTTGAGGGTCGATGTCCAAGGCTATTAAAGGGGTTGTAAGGGCAAACTCTCTCGGGTAGGGTAGTTACGCCACCCAAGATATTAAATCGCAAATAAGACGGCTGTTAAAGGGCGTGTATAAACATAAAGGGGATGTAAATTAATCCCTAAAACAGACAAAGATCTCGCTAAAAGAGGTCTTTGTTTTGTTTTAGGGATTTTTTTGTGAATTTTAAGTATAGGAAATAAAGCTCTGTGTTTTTGAGCCGATTTTTAATATAGAATTATGCTGCCATCAATGCTTTTTGCTTCTTTAGATGATACTTATGGAGATTAAAACCTAAACATATTGCAGAAAATTCAAAAATTACTGATTTTAACCCTCTTCTTCGCACTCTTGTATACTCTCTGTTCCATTTGATAACGCCATATGTGCCCTCTGCTTGAATACTACGATTCATTCGGAGAAGTGCACCGTGTATGCTCTCTAAATTATCAATAACTTCTTGATGAAAACTTGTTAATTCTTCGTTCATCCTGATAATCCGATTCTTTTCACTTTTGTGACATTTTTCTTTGTGAGGACATCCGTTGCAATCTTCACATTGGTATAATTCTTCTGTTCTTCCAAATTTGTTCCCTTTTACCGGGCGACTATACAAGTAGTTAAATTTCTTCCCATTAGGACAAATCAAATTACCATTTTCGTCTCTTTTGAAGTTTACTGCTCTGTATATATCCTCATGATATTTTTTATCTGTAGTTTCCTTGTTAAACATCGTAAATTTCATGAATTTTTTCATGCCCTTTTGCTGGCAAAACAGATAATTGTTGTAGCTTCCGTATCCTGCATCGGCAACGGGATAATGTGGATAAAACCCATATGTTTTGCTGAATTTGTCCATAAGCGGAATAAAACAATCCATATCAGAGGTAAATTGCTGAACATCCATTACTGCTATGTATTCATCACATATTCCAACTTGTACATTGTAGCACGGTAGCAGTTGGTCATTACCCATGTAATCTCTTTTGTTTCGCATAAATGTTGCACCGGGATCTGTTTTAGAGTAACTGTTTCTACTATCCCCGCAAGTTTTAATGCGGTAAGCATATTTTCTTAATCTATCAAGATAATCAAGAAGTTTTTCATAGTGTTTTTGTACTTTGGTTTTTCTCTTTCCGCTACCATACACAAATGTTGATATATCTACATCCATAAGTTTTTCGTACTCGGATAATATGAACTCTACATATTCAACAGAGTATTCTTGCCTTGTTCCAATTTCAACATTGAGATATTGTAAGTCTGTATTATTGATTTCATGTATCAGCAGACTAAGGTGCATAAATACCTTGTTACGATTTGTTATGCAAGATTTCTTCCATACCCAGCTATACTTATTGGCGTTAGCTTCGAGTTTGGTTCCATCGATGTAGATATGATTTAAGTCTACATTATCTGTCTCAAATATGTATGAGTTAATATCTTTAAATATATTTTCAATACTGTCTACTAAAAATTCATTTATGAAGTTAGAAATTGTCATATGAGATGGAGCAGACATCCCATCCAAAAGCCAGATAAATCGGATATCTGTATTACATAATTTATTGATGTTACGTAAAGAAGCGTAACCAAACTCCATAAAAGCAAAGATAATGATTTTCAACAATTTAATTGAGTTAAGTCTTGGGCGACCGGCTTTGTTTCCTTCCACAACAAAGTATTTTGTTAGGTCAACTTTACCCATTATTTCGTTGAATGTGTATATCGGATCAGAAATTTCAATAATTTTTTCTAAATCCACTGGAAATTTCATTTGAATTGGTGTATAATGTTCACCGTGGGTATTATGTTTTTTCATCAATTTCATTATACCACAAAAAGGCTGATTCCGCCATGGTTTCAGCCTTTTTTCTATACAAAAAATCGAGGACTTTTTATCCTCGATTTTTTATGGGAATAAATTTACATCCCCTTTTAATTGGCATCCGGACATCTATATCCCTAATTATATTTCCACCCTCACCTTATACTTTTCCATCCAGTAGTCAAGCTGGAGGAAGTAGGCTATTGTCTGGGGTGTAGTCATAAGCTGACCGTACCACGGCTCCTGCCTTGATGTTCCCACAAGGGATTTTACGGCATCGTAGTCCGCAATGGCAAATAGAGGTCTGGTTTTGTCGGAAAGGATTTTTTTAAGCTCATCCTCCACCATAGCCGTATATGCAGGGTTATGGGTTTTGGGGTACGGACTCTTTTTGCGGTACAGTACCTCAGGAGGCAGAATACCCTCGACGGCTGCACGGAGGAGTCCCTTTTCTCTGCCGAAAAGGTCTTTTAGCTCCCAGGGAACAGAATAGAGATACTCTGCAATTCTCCAATCGCAGAAAGGAACTCTTACCTCAAGTCCCGAATACATACTCATTCTGTCCTTGCGGTCAAGAAGAGTCTGCATAAACCAGTTCATATTAAGGTAGACCATCTCCTTCATACGCTTGTCGGTGGCACCGTCTCCCACAAGGGACGGTGCTTTTTTCACATACTCGTCGTAGAGAGAATTCACATAGCCTTTGGCATCAATCTTAATGTCTTTACTTAAAAATCCCATTCTGTACTCTGTGGACTGTGCCCATGGAAAACCGTATGCAGAGCGAATCTTTTCGTCACGGTACCATGGGTAACCGCCGAAAATTTCATCTGCACATTCTCCGGAGAGTGCCACTGTCACATGCTTTTTTATCTCCTTGCAAAACAGAAGCAGAGAGGAATCCACATCCGCCATACCGGGCAGGTCTCTTGCATCCACGGCATCATACAGAGCACGGACAAGCTCAGGAGTGTCCACTGTAACAAGATGATGCTCACTATCCAGATACTTTTGCATTATGTTTATAAATTCCTCATCGGAATTAGGCTGGAATTTACTCTGTTTAAAATACTTTCCGTTGTCCTTGTAGGTAACGGAAAAGGTCTTTAGCCTTTCTCCCTTTTTCCTCATATGAGATGCCGCAACCGAGGATATTATGGAGGAATCCAGACCGCCTGACAGGAATGTACCCACGGGCACATCGGAAACAAGCTGTCTTTCTATGGCATCACGGACAAGAAAGCGAACCTTTTCTATGGTGGTATCCTTGGAGTCTCTGTGTTTTCGGGCAGTTACATCCCAATAGCACCTCTCCCGATAACCGTTTTTGTCAAAGTAGCCGCAGTGTCCCCGCTTAAGCTCTCCGATACCTTTAAAAACGCCATACCCCGGTGTCCGTCCGGGACCTGTAAGCATTATTTCCGCAATGGAGTGTGTGTCTATAACTGCCTCAATATCGGGATGCTCCAGAATACTCTTTATCTCCGAAGCAAAAACAAAGCGTTTGTCCTTTATATGATAGAAAAACGGCTTTACTCCCATACGGTCTCTGGCTACAAAAAGCCTTTTGGCGTTTTCCTCCCATACACCAAAGGCAAATATTCCGTTCAGCTTATCTACGCATTGCTCACCCATAAGTGCATAGAGCATAAGAACCGCCTCGGTGTCGGAGTGGGTACGGAGCTTAACTCCGCTATCGGTAATAATTTTTCTTATTTCATCTGTGTTATATATTTCGCCGTTATATACTATTGTGTAGGTTTCGCCCCCAAGGGATGCTGTCATTGGCTGAATTCCGTTTTCCACATCTATCACGGCAAGCCTTGCGTGGAGAAGCACGGCACAATCGGTATTATATATACCGTCGGAGTCGGGGCCTCTCCTTTTCATAGTCTGTATCATTCTTTTGTGATAATCACAAACATCGAGCTTTCTTCCGTAATCTATTTCACCGCCGATGGAACACAAAACAATCACCTCTTTTTTCAATATATGATATTTTGGTTTTTTTGACACAAAAATATTTACTTCATAGTTGGAATGTGCTATAATATTTCGGTTGAGCAGTTTATCAAACAAAAAGGAGGTTCATATTTTGAACATACCAAAGATTAAGCCAATGCTTTTCTCAACTATGAAAGGCTATGACAAAAACAGTTTAATGAAAGATATCATTGCAGGTATCATTGTTGCCATTATTGCACTGCCTCTTTCTATTGCTCTTGCAATAGCATCCGGCGTAAATCCCGAAAAAGGCATACATACCGCAATTATCGCAGGCTTCTTTATATCCTTTTTTGGCGGAAGCCGTGTACAGATAGGCGGACCTACTGCGGCATTTGTAGTCATTGTGGTTGGAATAATCAACCAATTCGGCACGGAAGGTCTCATAATTGCTACCATTATGGCAGGTATAATACTTGTTCTTATGGGACTTCTCAATGTCGGTTCACTCATTAAATTTATTCCCTCAACAATTACCGTAGGCTTTACTGCAGGTATTGCAGTTACGCTTTTTGTTCAGCAGCTAAAGGATTTTCTCGGACTTGATATTGCACAGGTTCCCTCGGAATTTTTTGAGAGAATAGCCGCTTACATAGAGCATATAGGCACAATAAATCCCTATGCAATTCTTATCGGTGCCATTGCCCTTGCGGTAATGATAATTCTTCCGAAAATAAACGAAAAAATCCCTGCATCCCTTGTTGCCATTATTGTGACCACACTTATTGTAAAAATATTCCGTATGGATGTTGCAACAATAGGCAGTGTGTACGGCGAGCTGTCCGGTGCTTTTCCGGTACCTTCTTTTCCTGCTGTTAATATGGAAATGATAAAAGAGCTTATATCTCCGGCATTTACAATAGCGATACTTGCCGCAATTGAATCACTCCTGTCCTGCGTTGTATCCGATGGTATGATAGGAAGCCGTCACCGTTCCAACACAGAGCTTGTAGCTCAGGGACTGGGTAACATCTTCTCCGGTCTATTTGGCGGAATACCGGCAACCGGTGCAATAGCAAGAACTGCCGCAAATGTCAAAAACGGCGGAAGAACTCCCGTTGCAGGCGTTGTACATGCCATCACCCTTGCCCTCATTATGGTCATTCTTATGCCATATGCGGCACTCATCCCAATGACAACTCTTTCGGCGGTGCTCATAATAGTTGCATACAATATGAGCGGATGGAGAGAATTCATATCTATGCGAAAGTCCCCCAAGAGTGACTTTGCGGTTCTTCTTATTACATTTGTACTCACCGTATGCTTTGACCTTGTTGTTGCCATAGAGGTCGGTATGATTGCGGCGGCAATATTCTTTATGAGCAGAATGGCAGACACCGCAGATGTTCGCAAATGGACAGACTATGACGAAATGTATTCTGACGAAAAGGATACCGAATCCATAAGCTACCTCAAAATTCCTGAAAAGACTGTAGTTTATGAAATAACAGGTCCTATGTTCTTTGGTGCATCCGACAAGCTTCTGGATGTGGCAGGAGATGTCAAGAAGAATAACCGTGCAATGATACTGCGTATGCGCGGTGTCCCTGCACTGGATTCCACAGCCTGCAAAACTCTTAAAAACATCTATGCCGGCTGTAAGGAAGCAGGAATCGTTCTTGTAATTTCCCACATTAACGAACAACCCCTGTCCGTACTCAAAAAAGACGGTCTTTACTATCAGATTGGCGAAAACAACTTTGCAGCAAACATACACGACGCTATAGAACGCGCAAAAGAAATTGTTGATATTGACTAAAAGCAATGCAAAAACCGGTTTCAAGTGCCAAGCGGCACCTGAAACCGGTTTTTTTGTTACTTACTGTAAATCTTTAAAATATAAGTCTTTTATATCGGGATAGGTTGTTGCAAGATACTCTGCAATTGCCTGAGTATTATTGATTTCCTTACTCTGATTTGCGGCGTTGATTTCACCGGAATCAATGATAAGCACTCTTCCGCCCAGCCAATCCTCGATGTAGCTTAATCCGAAAGCGGCACTTGCATCTGCTGCAGACACCATAAGGTGTCCGTTCTTCATATATGCATTTTGCCCATCGGTAAAGCTTATGCTTCCCTTTTCGGAGGACAAGGTGTTTCCGGAAAGGCTGACACCAAGAAGCTTTGCAAGAGCCTCTATGGGCATCATAAGCTTGCCGTCTTTAGTTTCGGGCATAGAATACGAAACATCAAACACGCCCTCAGGACCGACTACTCTCTCTACACCGGGAGCGATAACTCTCACACCCTCTGCAGGGAAGGTTTCCAGTACACTCTTTGCCGCCATAAAGTCTGCTTTTTTCTGCAAAAGTGCAAAGCTGTCGGAATCGGGAATACCCTCGGAACGGGTGTAGGTAATTACATCGCCCTTTTTTGCCATACACACAAACTCAAGTCCCAAATCATAGGGAGCAGTGTCTGTTGTGTCGGAATAGTCAAACACTTTGTTACCGTCGATATTTAGTATTATATGACAGCCTATGGGGGTATTTATGATACCAAACTCCGTCTTGTGAGGCTTGCCGTCTACTATATCAACCTCGGCAGTATCCAGAATTCCGGCGGATTTACCCGATGCCTTCTGCATTTCGATAACTCCGTCTTTGACAACAAAGTAGTAACCTCTGTTTGTGGAAACATACTGAATTGCACTGGGGTTTACGGAAAGTCCGAAGCTCACCCAGTCTTCCTCAGGAACTGCGTAATCAAGCTGCAGGTCAAAGCAGTAGATTACAGAACCGGAAAGCTTGGAGAGGACACGGCTACCTGCTACGTTGAAGCTTGTATCAACACCTATGTTGGATATTTTTCCGTTTTCCACAGTCATATTGGGCATCCAGCTCTGGGTATCGGCATAATTTAACAGGTCAACATATCCTCGGTTAATAAGAGCCTTGTTGTTGAAGTAATTGAGTATTACATCTGCACGGGTATCGAGAGCCTTCTGGGAATATCTTCCCAGTCCCAGACCTGCAAGAACCTTGGTTTTGTTTATGTAGTTCTTTATGTAGTCAACAGTGCCTACCTTGAATGTTCCTGCCTCTGTTCCTTCTACCACACCCTTTACGGTTTCTTCCACAACCTTTTGTGCGGATTCAAAGCCGAGGGTGTATATAGGTTCATAAAGGCTCGTTGTGAAGCTGTACACTGCACTTGCATCTTCCCATGTATTGCCAAGCTCTCTGGAGGTGTTCTTTGCCCTTACCTTCCAGTAGTATGTGGTTCTTGGCTTAAGTCCCTCTGCATCGTATATATTATGCTTGATTTCCTCTTCTTTGACAACGTTCTTAAAGTCGGGATCTGTAGCTATTGTTACGATATATCTGTCTGCAAGGAAGGCATCCTGCCAATAGAGCTGGAGACCGTTTGCAGATACTGTTGAACCGTTGTGAGGATAGAGAAGTCTGAAGGGAGCTGTGTTTTCATTTAAGGAAACGTCCCTCTGAAGTCCGATATTCTCTATATCAAAGTTTTCATCCGTAAGAAGCCACTTGATTTCCTGTGCGGCTATGGAATCAGCCTTTACACGGTAGTCGAGGTTTTCGGGATCTACAAATATATCCTTGGTATAGTGTGTAGGATTGTAGCCGTTGTTTGCATACTTGGCATCATCCTCTGCTATACGGTCATTTCTCTCACAGTTTACTGCAATATTTCCGTCAAAGTCTGTATAGGACTTGGGGTTTTTGCTTGTCTTGATCCAGTCTGCAAAGTCAGGATAGCGCTTTTTGTAAAGCTCAATATCAGCAATATCGTTTATCATCTGATCCATAGTATCGCCATGGGTGGAGGTGTCGTAGTTGGTTGAGCGAACCACATCACCGGTATTGCCGGGGAAGTAATGGAACACCCAGGAGTTTGTAGCATCTACAAACACATTACCGTGAATCTTCATTGCCGCACCGCCGTTGGAGTTGTAGGAGTTCTGTGCACCTACTACTATGTTGTTTTCGAAGGTAAGACCTTGCTGACCGTCATCCACATAGAGTGCACAGGTACCTGTGACAAGACGGGAGTCTGCAGGCCAGATGTCGTGGATAAAGTTTCTCTTTACCGCAGAGCCTCTCTGAATGTTGGCTCTTCCCTGATAGATAGCACCTGCATCGGCAACCTCACGGAGAACGGAGTAGATTTCGTTATCCTCTACAAGGTGGTCATTACCAAAGAGGTAGATAGCATGCTGGGCACTGTCACCTATGTGGTTGTTACGCATTATATTGCCGCAACCGGACATAAGTGTTGCACCATCCGGAATAGAACGCTGATTGCAACGGGTTATTATATTGTTTTCTATTATATTATTACCGGGGGTTAATGTATCAACATTACCTGCACCGGTTATGTAGATACCTACTGAGCCTATGTTGTCAAACACACAGTTACGGATATCGCTGTCGTAGGAGCCGTCTATTTTGAGGTAAGCCTTCTGCCAGTAGTCGTCACCTGTTACGGCTGCCTTGCTTCCGGTAGAAAGATATGCTCTGTAGCCTATTTCAGAAATTTTGCAGCCGTCAAGGTCTACATTTACAACATCCTTTATGTTAAAAGCTGTACCGCGGCTCTGTTTGAAGTTTATATTTTTGAATGTAACATGGGAAAGGCCGTCTATGGTAAGCAGGTTTTCCGCAACAGAGAACTCAACCTTTGCTCCCTGTGTGGTGTAGGGAGGATAGAAATAGAGCTTCATATTGTCACGGTCTATGTAGTATTCGCCGGGGAGGTCTATTTCTTCAATTAAGTTATATGCTTTCCATCTCTTTGAAACACCGCTTGTATGCTGGAAGGAAGCATTGTTTAATACCTGAATTGACTTCTTGGCGGGGTTAATCTCTATGGGGGATATACGGCACATACCAAAATCCCATGCATAGAAGGATGCAATCCACCAGTCCTTTGCCTTTGTCCAGCGGTCAGGGTTTGAGCCTTCATACACAATGGTGTAGAGGTCAAGTGTCTTGGTCCATGAGTTGTACTCCCTGCCGTTTGGCCACTGAGAAATGGGCTGTTCCACTTCGTCTACATAGATTGTATTGTAGTCACTGCCGTTTAAAGCATATATGGTGGCAATGTTACTCATTTCGGTAATCTGTCCCTGACTTATGCCCTGCTGTGTAAGGTCTATCTCCACAACCTTGTTG
>JAZQBI010000206.1:0-13245 GCA_045545635.1 Clostridia bacterium
TTTTGTGCTTCAAAAAGCATTGATAAAGATGCTGAATTCTTCAGATGTTCACAGTATAAGGACAACAGAGGCAAATGCACAATACACTTTATCCGAAATGTTGTGCTTGAAGAATTGGTTTTGACTGCAATAAAGAATGTAGCTGAGTACATAAGTCAGTTTGAGCCGGTGTTTCTGTATTTGTTTGCAAAACAACACAAATTGAGTAAACAACACAATCTGAAAATGGCAAAGCAGAATCTTGAACAATCCAAAATGCGAATTGCAGAAATTGACCGTGTACTTACAAAGCTTTATGAGGACAATGCACTTGGAAAAATATCTGATGAGCGATTTGAGAGATTATCATCGACTTATGAGATTGAGCAAAAGGAACTTTGTGAAGCCATTTCAAAGGCAGAGCAGAATATTGAAAATGCCGAACAAGAGAATGTTGATTTGAAAGTTTTTCTGCAAACGATACGGCAATGTACTGATTTAAAAGAGCTTACACCGACTTTCGTAAATACCCTCATAAAAAGAATAGATGTCCATAACCCTGATGAAAAATTCAAACATCGCAGAGTTAAAATAGACATCTACTTTACGGCAGTAGGACTAATCAGCATACCTGATGAAAAAGAACTACTTGCTTTAATGGATGAAATACGCAATAAAAAAAGTGCGTAAAAATGGACTAAGCGGTGCAACCGCAATAGTTACACCGCTTATTTTTTTAATGTCCTTAGCAACCCGACGCTTTTGTTTCAGGTGTTTTTTGTATGTTATCAGTGTGCCGCGTCGGGAGGAACGGGATCGCCGTTAAGACGCTTCTTTTCAAGCCAGAGCTGTTTTATTTTTTCGTAGTACTCGGGTGGAACATCCTTTTTGGGATGAATAGAGTTGGGAAGAAGCTGATCTCCTGCAACCTCGGGAGTACAGCAAGCATTGTCGTTTCTGTAAGCATCTCTCTCTTCCTTGTTTCTGAAGTTGGGAATCTTGATGGGGATGTTGCCCTGCAGAGCCGAACGGTGGGCAAATATACCGGGAAGTGACATATCAAGAGCCTGATACACATCCACGGTCCACTGACCGTCGGGATTGCCGAGAATCTTCTGAATAAAGAAGTAGGGTGCATAGAAGTCTGCTCCCCAGTGCTGCTGGAATGAGGTTTCAAAGCCTGCCTTGAGGGCATAATCTCTTGCAACTTCTATTATGGGATCATAACGCTTGAGCTTGCCGCTTTTGATTTCGTCCCTGTCTGCAATGTACATATTAAATTCTTTCTGTTCGGGAAATCGGAAGCTTTCTATCATACCATACTGTCCGTAGTACTGATAGTTCCAGGGGATACCGGATTTTTCGTAGCCTCCCATCATAACCTTGACTATGGCACCGTTATCCAGTGTAACCATGGATACACTGCCGCCTTTGTGAGCATATACGAACTTTTCCTTTTTCTCATATACGGGAGTTTCAAAGCCAACTACCTGAACGGGAGTTCTGCCTGATGCCATTATGATCGGTCCCAGAGAATGTGTGCAGTAGAAGTGTGGATGCATACGGTTTCTCCAGTGATTGGGATCGCCGTATGTAAGCTGAGGTGTGCAGTTGTAGCCGTTGTGGATGTATTCACATTCGGCATAAACTATGTCACCGATGGTATCTTTGCGGCACTGTTGCCACATTTCCCAGCAGTATGTGATGTAGCAGCAGTTTTCTGCAAAGGCGTATATCTTGCCGCTTCTCTCAACTGCTTCCACAAGTGCAACTGCCTGTGCAGGTGTTTCGCAGGGGAGACACTCGGAGAGTACATGCAAGCCCTTGTCAAGGCAACGGATTGCAAAGGGAGCGTGTTCGTTGGCACAGTTTGCAAGGACAACCGCATCCATATCGTGCTCTATAAAGTCATCAAAGTTTTCGTACAGAGCAATATCTGTGTTGTATTTTTCTGCAAACTCTCTTGCACGTTCAAGAGAGGGAAGGTGCCTGTCGCATACAGCAACCAGCTCAGCTTCGGGATAGATGAGCAGCATTTCTATCATAGAAATACCCCTGAAAGCACCAAATACACCGATTCTTGGTTTTTTCATAAAAATACCTCCTAAAGTATTGGGTTACATGTAATATAACATTTTTATAATCTAAAAAGAATGGAATATATCCATTTTTGTATGGAAAATGACTAGGTATGCCTTGATTTTGCTATATTATTAATATATACTGAACCTGCGGGGTGAGAAAAATGGAACATGATGTTTGCAAGTTTATTCCTGTAAAGGAAATCAAGGAATCCATCCATACTCTTCATTTTGTGTACGAGACAAGTGTACGGAACAAAAGTGTAAAAAACAATTTTTATACAATGGGAATTGTGGCAGATGGCGAAGGCGTTCTGCATATGCCATCCAATGATGCAGAGCTTGTCCGTGGGGATATTTTCTTCCTTTTTCCCAATGCTCAATACACCATCGAAGCTGTGAGTGATGATTTTAAGTATATGTACATCACCTATATGGGCATCCGTGCAGGGGAAGCTATGGAAAGACTGCGGATATCACGGGACAATTTTCTTTTTCACGGATTTGAGCACCTTGTTTCCACTTGGAAAACAGGTGTAAATCTGGGTAATGAGGTTTCGCAGTTCAGCTCCGAGGGAGTTCTTCTTATGAGCTTTGCCGCTATCGGAAACGGCACTCTGCCCGCTGATGACAACAAGGCAGGAACATTAAAAACCGTGACAAATATCAAGAATTATATAGATGACAACTTTTCCGATCCTGACTTGTCTCTGGAAAAAATCAGCTCCGAGCTTTTTTACAACAAAAAGTATGTTTCTCACATATTCAAAAGTGAGATGCAGACGGGATTTTCGGACTATGTCAACACTGTGCGGATTCAGCACGCCTGTGCCATGATGAAAGGAGGAATGACAAGCGTAAAGGATATTGCCGCCATATGCGGATTCCGTGATGCACTGTATTTTTCCAAGATATTTAAGCAGAGGATGAAGATGACGCCAACGGAGTATATAAAAAACATTTAATATAACAGGGCAGTATAAAAACCAATATTTTTATACTGCCCTGTTATATTAATGTTCATATCTCTCTTCTGCCCTCTATCGCCTTTGCAAGAGTAACCTGGTCGGCATATTCAAGGTCTCCGCCTACAGGTATTCCGTAAGCAATACGGGACACCTTTACCCCAAAGGGTTTAATGAGCTTGGATATATACATAGCCGTAGCCTCTCCCTCAATGCTGGGGCTGTTTGCCATAATAACCTCGGTAAATTCTCCCGATGCAATTCTTGATATAAGCTCTTTTATTTTGAGATCCTCAGGACCTATTCCGTCCATGGGGGAGATGGAGCCGTGGAGAACGTGATACATACCCGAATATTCTCCGGTTTTCTCCAGTGCTATCACATCCTTGGGCTTTTCCATAACGCAAAGGATACTCTTGTCCCGTCTTGTGTTGGTGCATATTTCACAGGGGTCGTCCTCTGTTATGTTCTGACATATTGAGCAGCAGCGGATTTTTTTCTTTGCATCGGTTATGGCGTTTATGATTTCTTTGGTTTCATCCTCCGAAAGGGACAGAATGTGGTATGCCATACGCACTGCACTCTTACTGCCCACTCCGGGCATTTTTCGGAAAATATCAATGAGCTTTGAAAATGAAGCTGTGTAAAGCATAGTGTTTTCTCCTTATTTCAACAAAGGTTTTATAATTTCTCCAAAAGCTTTTGCCATACAATATGAGCCAAAATCATTTGGGTGTGTACCGTCTACCGTGAACATTTCCTTGTCTATACTGCAGAGAATATCCATTCCGTTTATAAGGTACACATTCTTGTCTCCTTGGGACAATGCGTTGTTGTAGGTTTCTTCTATTATCTTAAATCTTCGTTTGTTTTCCTCGCTTACGGCATTGACTCTCGATGCCATAATTATCGGGATATCCGGATGCTTCTGACGTATGATGGAAAACATCTCGCTGTGAGTTTTTCGCAGATGCTCTTCGTTGGGAGAGTTGAAGTCATAGTCGTAGACAAACATACTCATATCCAGACCGGCAATGTAGTTTGCAATAACTTCGCCACCTGTTGCGTTTCCGGAAAATCCAAGACCTGTAAAGTCAGTGTCAAACCATCTGGAAATTATGGACATATACAGGTTTCCGGGGCGGGAAACACAGCATCCCTGAGTGATGGATGAGCCGTAAAACACAATGGGCTTACTGTGCTTGTAGGGCAAAGGCTCAAGTATGGCGGAATCCCGGCTTACTCCGACAAAAACCTCGTCAACATCGTTGTAAAGAGGAAAGTTGATTACGATGTTTCTCATTTCCTTGCTCTCAAGGGTTGCAATTGCTTCAAACCCGTCTTTTAAATCAAATGTGGCTTCAAAGCCGTCGTATGTTATCGGGGGAAACAATGCTTTTACAAATTTTCCGTCAGCATACAGATCAAATCCGCCTGTACCGGTTACAGGCATATGGGGAACAGTGCTGAAACAAGGAACCTTAACCTTAAGAATTATATATGGAGAATCTGTGCGGAATCTCACTCTCCCACCGCTTGTCTTGGTGTGGCAAAACACCATTCCCTTGCTGATTTTGTCTGCAACCTCGTATGGTATTCTGCGAAAGGAGTCATCCTCTGTCGGGCAAAATCCGTGCAGGCTAAAGGGAGCTTCTTTTACATTATAAAGCACCATATCCTCACGGTATGCGTTGGGATTTTTAAAGTTTTCGTCAAAATCGGTTATACGGTTCATGTAATCGACCTCTCTTTTTAGCTAATTATATCACACCCCAAAATTTTCGTCAATTGTTTTGCGACCTGCCCAAAACAGTTATTGATTTTTTGGGGTGCATGGAGTATAATGAAGAAAAAAGTAAAGAAGTGAATTGCTTATGAAAATAAAAGATTTATTAAATTCCGATGGGTTTTCCCTGTCCTTTGAGGTTTTTCCGCCAAAGACAGATTCCGCTTTTGACAGTGTACGTCACGCCACCGAGGAAATCGCAAAGCTTAAACCCTCTTTTATGAGTGTAACCTACGGTGCAGGGGGCGGAACAAGCAAATACACTCTTGATATTGCAAAAAATATCAAGGAAAACTATGGTGTACCCACATTGGCTCACCTTACCTGTGTTTCCTCGTCAAGAGAAACAGTGGAGGACAAAATCCGCAAAATAAAGGATGCAGGAATAGAAAATATAATGGCACTTCGGGGCGATATTCCCGATTCTATGAAGGACGATGACCGAAAAAGCTGGGACTACCACTATGCAGTGGAGCTTATTGAGGATATCAAGCGTATTAATCCCGACTTTTGTATCGGTGCCGCCTGCTATCCGGAAATTCATCCCGAAAGCAAAAATCAGGTTGAGGACATAAGACACCTTAAAGAAAAGGTTGATGCAGGATGCAGCTTTCTTACCACGCAGATGTTTTTTGACAACAATCTCCTGTACAATTTTCTCTATAAAATCCGCGAAGCGGGTATAACCGTTCCCGTAATACCCGGTATAATGCCAATAACCAACGGAAATCAGGTGGAAAGAGCAATCAAACTCTCCGGTTCATTTATGCCCCAGAGGTTTAAGACACTGGTGGACAAATTCGGCAACAATCCCGAGGCAATGATGCAGGCAGGCATAGCCTATGCCACAGACCAGATAATTGACCTTTTTGCCAACGGAATAAAGAATGTTCATGTATATTCAATGAATAAACCGCAGGTTGCAGAGCGTATTCAGGCGAATTTAAGCGAAATTATTAAATGATTTAAGAAATTTTTGCATAAATATCTTGACAATGGCAAAAAAATATAATATAATGATTAGGTCGTCGAAAGCGGCGACCTGATTTTAATATGGCGGCATAGCTCAGTTGGCTAGAGCATGCGGTTCATACCCGCAGTGTCGATGGTTCAAATCCGTCTGCCGCTACCAGAAAAAAGACATTTTTCGATGAAGAAAAATGTCTTTTTTCAGCTAAATTCGCCTGCGGCGAGCTGAATGTGCTTTCAGCACGCTAAATTACTTCGTAGCTAAATTGACCTCCGGTCAGCTAAAGGCGAATTTAATTTAGCTGTTGCGAAGCAATAATTTTACTTTGCACGAAAGTGCAAAATTAAGCTAACCCAAAACAGGAGATGACAAGGATGATAGTAGACGTAAGTAAAAAAATACTCATAGTAGGTCTTGGACTTCTGGGCGGAAGCTATGCCCGCGCGTTAAAGCGGTTTGGCTTTCATATAAGTGCCATAAACAAGGATCAGAGCTCCATAGACTATGCCATCGGAGAGGGAATTATAGATGCAGGCTCAACAGACCTTGACGAAAAGCTCATAGGTGAGGCGGATCTTGTTATATTTGCCCTGTACCCTCATATATTTTTGGAATGGATAGAAAAAAACCAGCACCTTTTAAAAAGCGGCTGTCTTATAACCGATGTTACCGGTGTCAAGGGCAGTGTGGTATATAAGGTTCAGCAGATGCTTCGTGAGGATGTGGAGTTTATCGGTGCACATCCAATGGCAGGACGAGAGGTTTCCGGTGTGGAAAACAGCACAGACCAGATGTTTGTGGGCGCCAACTACATCGTAACTCCCACAGACAAAAACACCCCTGAGGCAATACAGACCTGCAAGGAGCTTGGCAGACTTCTCGGCTTTGCCAATGTCAGTGTACTCTCTCCCGAGGAGCACGATGAGATGATAGGCTTTCTCTCTCAGCTTACCCACTGCATCGCCATTACCCTTATGACCTGTAACGACACGGAAAATATGGAGAAGTTCACAGGTGACTCTTTCCGTGATTTAACCCGTATCGCACGGATAAACGACCTTATGTGGAGCGAGCTTTTTGTGGCAAACAAGGAATCGCTTTTGAGACAGATGAATATGTTTATGGATAAATTTGCATCCCTCAAGGAAATGCTTGAAAAAGAAGATATAGACGAAATGCGCAAAATGATGCGCCACTCCACAGCGCGAAGAGCTCTTTTTGACAAAAAATAATAAAACCTGAATTTTTTATTGATTTTAGCTATCGTATGTGGTATAGTTTTTTGTGGATTTACATTATTTTTGTGTCGGGGTGAATAAAAAATGCACCATGTCAAAGTTTCTCCAACGGTTTCCGCACTGGACGGAACCCACATTCATCTGGAAAATAAAACTCTCAGCCGCAGCTGCTACTGGTTTATATGGGTAATGTATGCTTTTGTATATATGACCAAGTGCTGCTACACTGCGGCAATGGCTTCCATGGTTTCGGAAGGGGTACTTACCAAAACCCAGACGGGAACCATTACGGCGGCTTTTTACATAATATACGGTCCTCTTCAGCTTCTGGGAGGTATAGTGTCGGATAAGTACAATCCATACAGGATGATTAAGCTGAGCCTTATCGGTGCTACAATTGCCAATACGATAATATTCTTTAACCACAACTACACCGTTATGCTCATTGCCTGGTGTTTTAATGCTCTGGCGCAGTTTTCGCTCTGGCCCTGCACCTTCAAAATCATTTCTTCCCAGCTTGTCAGAAGCGACAGAAAGATGATGACCTTCTATATATCCTTCGGTACTTCCGCCGGTATGTTTTTGTCCTATCTTGTGGCGGCTTTTGTAAGCAGATGGGAATATAACTTTGCAATATCCGCAGTGGTTCTTCTTGTGTTTGCCATAGCTACCGATATGGTGTACAGATTTGCTATGGAACCCTATATGAAGCCGGACAGAGATGTTATTGTAAAGAACGGAAAAATAGAAATAGAAAAAACCGAATCCAAAAATGAAGGCTCAACCCTTGCTATTTTCTGGAAAACAGGATTTTTCTCAATGTGTATTCTGGTATTTTTGAGAGTGGTTATAGATAACGGAATAAAAACTCTCACACCTACAATGCTTATGGAAATGTACCCCGGAGTATCTGCTTCCTATGGAAATATTCTTGGTGTTGCCGTTATTCTGGCAGGTATTGTGGGTATGCTTCTTGTAAGAATAGTGTATCCCAAATACATATACAGCGAGCTTCTGGCTCACTTCCTTGTGCTTATTGTTGCTCTTCCCTTTGTACTGGGACTCAGACTCATCGGTGTGATACCTATGGGTTATCCTGTTGTTATGCTCTGCGTAGCTTCTGCACTGTTTACCGCTATGAGAACCTTTGCCTACAACTACAATCTCAGATTTGTGGAATACGGAAAAAGCGGTACTGCCGCAGGGGTTAGCAATATGGCGGAATCCCTTGCCGTTACTGCCCAGAGCTACGGCTTTGTTGCAATAGCGGAAAACTTCGGATGGAATTCCACAATGAATGTATGCTGTATCGCAGTTGTAATTGCTATTGTAATGAACGCAATTACCTATGCAAAATGGCAGAAGTTCAAGGGCGAGAGAATACCGCTTCTGCATAAGTTCGTGAAGAAAAAATAGTAATATAACTTACAAGAAAGCACTATCAAGTGCCTTCCTTTGAACAAGCTTTTTTTATAAGTGTCGGAAAATTGTAAAAGATTTTCCGACCTTATTATTTTTGTTGATTTCATCCCCTCTAAAAAGTATAGGTTTTTATAAAAATTAATATTGATAAATGGGTAAATGGTCAAAAGTGTCGGTTTTTATAAATTTTTATTGATATTTGATTGCCTTTGTGATATAATAAGCTATGCCAAACTAATTCAATATGCTTAATGGGTTATTTTTATTTATGGGAAATTTAACCCCTTTTTGTGCATACTCGTTTTAGTGAATTTCGTTAAAAACGCAAATTCCTTTTATGCGAGTATGTTTAACTCATTGTGCATAGAATTAGTTTGGCGACTATCGGAGTTTGCGCTTTTTATGCGTCTGCTTCGGTAGGCGCATTTTTTATTTAGGAGGGTTTTCTATGAAAATCAAAAGTAAGTACTTGATGGGTTTGATACTGGCGGTAATGGTACTGGGGTGTCAATTAAATGCTTTTGCCGGAGAGCTATTTATAAAAGATATTGCTCTGAAAAACGACAAAGGTATAGCGTTGACAAGTGATGGTATAGCATTTGGCAGTAATGATATTTTCCGAATGGGGAAAGAGAAAATCAAAGAAGATGTTGCCTCGTTATCGGATAGCTGTGATGTGTTTCTTCTGAAAAACGGGGATGTTGATTTTCGGGGTCAAATAAAGTCCGGGCTCAATGTTAAACAGATTGTAACAGTAAATCATCAGTTTTATTATAATAGTCAAACGATTGTTTTCATTTCAAATGACGACGTGTTAAAGGTGTATGATTTCAAAACGGATGAGTGTTACACAATGGTCGAAAATATTGCTGATTGCAAATACGGAAATGATTGGCTGAGTGCAAGAACCAAAACTAATGATTTATTTTCTGTTCAAATTTTGAGAGGCTCATATTCAAATGCCTCTGAAGCAATGAAGGTTAATTTTATAGCTTCGGATGTTTGCGATTATGAAAAAGAATATTTCCTTAAAAATGACGGGCAACTGTATTACATACAAAACGGAAGTTCAAATCTCATTATGACGGATGCAGATATAGCAAAAGGGATTGTTGTAACCTTCAACCCTAAACAGGCATTGGTGTACTCGAACGGCTATTTCAACATAATAGATGAAGGTAAAATTACACAACAGTATTTGTGTAAACACGGTGCTAATGATGTTATGAGACATGGAAGTGACATTTTGTACATTGGTGTCGATAATCTGTTGTATTATTTAGATATAGGCAGTTATTATGGTGATCATCAGCCCGGAACGGAAAGGGAATTTTGTTTTTCTGACAGTTTGCATTTTCAAAAGTTGTATCACTCAGACAGTAATTGGTATTGTTTAGATGAGTATAACAATTTGTATATTCCTGAAATTAAGACTTTGGTTGATAACAACGGCAATAATTATAGCGGAAGATATGAGAACATCAGGGTTTCATTGAGAAAATTTGCGGCGAATGCCGTTCCTGAGAAAATATTGGGCAGATTTGTTTTGACACAAGCGGGAGAATGTTATATAAGAAATTCTGATAGTATATACATGCACGAGTTCAGTAACAAAAAATTAAATCTTTTGATTAATAACAATAGTATAGAATTGGTGGCACCGATACAAAACAAAAACGGCAGAACAATGTATCCTTTGAGAGAATGTTTTGAAGCAATGGGTGCAGCGGTAAGCTGGGATGGAATTAATCAAATTGCAATCGGTGAAGTACCCGGAACAAAGATTGAATTTCCAATAGGAAAGAACGAGTACTATATAAACGGTGTCCGTTACGAGATGGATACGGCATCTTATGTTGATGAGAACATAAGCAGGACATATATACCAATACGGTATGCTGCCGAAGGCATTGGCTTTACTGTAGATTGGATTCCGGGAGATATTGAAAATACTATTTCTATACACAAATAAAAATGTAAAAGCATTTTTATATTATGAAATGGAACCCTTGTAAAAAGATGTTGAAAAAATATGTGGAATATATAATGCATCTCATAAGCTTGTGAAGAAAAAATAGTTGACAAACACATTTTTGTGTTGTATAATATTTTAGCATGTGAAAATATGCATTCCTTGCTTCGGGCTAAAAAGGTCCCGGGGCCAAAGTCCAAAAGGAGGTGAAACGACATGGAGAATGTTAAGAACAAGTACGAAACCATCTTTGTTATTGATGCTGCTTTAGCAGAAGACCAGATCAATGCTACAACAGAAAAGTTCAAGGCTCTCATCGAGGCAAACGCTACAGTTGAATCTGTGGATGTTTGGGGCAAGAGAAGACTGGCATATCCTATCGATTACAAAACAGAGGGATACTATGTTTTGGTTAATTTCGAAAGCCAGGCTGAGTTTATCGCAGAACTCGAAAGAGTATACAACATCACTGACGGAATACTTAGAACTATCGTAGTAAGAAAATAGTAAAGGCCGGTGAAAACTAATGAACAAAGCAATTCTGGTTGGCAGATTGACAAAGGACCCTGAGCTCAAGACAACGGGCAGCGGCGTTAGTGTTTGCAGCTTCACAATAGCTATAAACAGACGCTTCAAAAACGCCGAGGGTAACTACGACGCAGATTTCATTAACTGCGTTGCATGGAGACAGCAGGCAGAATTTCTCTCCCGCTATTTTGCTAAAGGCCGTATGGTAGGCGTTTGCGGTTCCATACAGACCCGTAACTACGAGAGAGACGGACAGAGAGTGTATGTAACAGAGGTTGTTGCAGATGAGATTAACTTTGTAGACAGTAAATCTCAGGGTGAGGGTGCTCCCTCTACTGCAGCTCCTGCAAATAACACCACTCCATCCTTTGGTGCGGATGACGGATTTATTCCCATGCCCGCAGATGATGACCTGCCGTTCTAATGACAAGATAATTTCAAAGGAGGTTTAGTACCATGGCAGAAGAAAGAGCTTTCCGCAGAAAGTCCAAGAAGAAAGTTTGTGCTTTTTGTGTGGATAAAGTAGCTGAAATCGATTACAAGGATATCGCTAAGCTCAGAAGATATGTTTCTGAAAGAGCAAAGATTCTCCCCAGAAGAATCAGCGGTAACTGTGCAAAGCATCAGAGACAGCTTACAGTTGCTATAAAGAGAGCAAGACACATTGCACTTCTCCCTTATACATCTGACTGATAAGATTATTACCGGGTACCCCGTGGGGTGCCCGGATTTTTTAATTCTCGATTGATTTCGGGAGGGTTATGTGATAGAATAGATTTAACAAGGTTAAATCTATTCAGCTAAATTCGCGTTTCGCGAGCTAAATTGAGCAAGCTCAGCTAAATTACTTCGTAGCTAAATTGACCTGCGGTCAGCTAATGGCGAATTCAATTTAGCTATCGAATAAAATGAGATAATTTAGCTTTGAACGAAGTTCAAAATTTAGCTAAAATGACTGATGGCTAAATTGTTCACTGATTTTAAACATTGATATACAAGGGACAAAATTATAGATTCGCAAAACTCTCTTGCGGAGGTTATACATATGGATAACAAAATACAAATATTTGAAGATAAGAAAATAAGAACTGCATGGAATGAAGAAACAGAAGAGTGGTATTTTTCTGTCAGCGATGTAGTCGAAATATTAACTGACAGTAAAGATGTTAAGCAATACATAAAAAAGATGCGAAGCCGCGATGCTGAACTTAATTCCAAGTGGGGTACAATTTGTACCCCTGTTGAAATGATTGCTCTGGATGGAAAGAAAAGAAAAATACAAGCAGCAGATGTTGCCGGAATTCTTCGCATAATTCAATCAATTCCGTCACCTAAAGCAGAACCTTTTAAGATGTGGCTTGCCGAAGTCGGAAAAGAACGAATTGATGAAACTATTGATCCCGAACTCACAATAGAAAGAGCCCTTGAAACATATCTCAAAAAAGGTTACACAAGAGAGTGGATAAACCAAAGATTGCAAGCAATTCAAGTAAGGAAAGAATTAACAGATGAATGGGATGCACGAGGTGTTCAAAAAGGTGTAGAATATGCTATTCTAACAGATGAAATCACAAAGGCGTGGTCAGGCATGACAACCAGGAACTATAAAAATCTCAAAGGTCTGACCAAAGAAAATTTGCGTGACAATATGAGTACACTCGAATTAGTATTAAATATGCTCGCAGAAGCAACAACCACAGAACTGTCAAAGAAAGAGCAGCCACAAAATTTTGATGAGAATATAAAAATAGCTCGTGAAGGCGGAACAATCGCCGGAGATACACGAAAAGCTATTGAAAAAAGAACCGGTGATTCAGTTATAACTTCAAAAAATGCAACTGAATTAAATCAGATAGTCACAGGTTTGATTGAAGGCATTACAGAAGATAAAGAATAAGAATGTTGTTGGAGATAAAAGGAGAATACATATGAAAACACAAAACAAGAAATTAATTAAATTGTTAGGTATTTTGGAAATTTTGGATTCGGAAAAAATTACAGAAAGTAATCCTAAAACAGAAGAAGATGTTACATATACAGTAGAAGGTTTTGATTCCAAAGAGGAGTATAGAATTATTGCTGATAGTGTTGATGATGAAAGTGTTGAATTGTTGTTAAAAGCAGAGCAACTTAAAACACTTAAAAGCATTCAAAAAATGCTTAAGTTTTTTACAATATTAACTATAGTTGGATTAGTAGGTACATTTTTGCTTATGTTGTTGAACCAGTAATTGTTTGTCCTGATCTGAAACGAGATTTTACTCGTGTCAAGTCTATAAATTTTAAACATTAGTTTGCCGATTT
>JAZQBI010000207.1:0-15264 GCA_045545635.1 Clostridia bacterium
TTCGGAACGCTCATTCAAGTTTTCTTCTTCTATAACCTTGATGGATTCAAGTGCTGCGATACAAGCCATGGGGTTACCGCCGTAGCTGGAGGAAGCAGAGATCTTCTCGATAGCGGGAGCGAGATCCTTGGAAACTGCGAGAGCGGTTACGGGGAAGCCGTTACCGAAGCCCTTACCAAGGGTTGTAATATCAGCTGTAACATTCCAATGATCCATTGCAAGGTACTTACCTGTTCTTGCCATACAGTTAAGAACTTCATCAGCAAAGAGGAGGATGCCTCTTCTGTCGCAAAGTGCACGAAGTGCAGGGATAAAGTCATCGGGAGGAATGATGGAACCGCCCCAACCCTGAACGGGTTCTAAAACGATTGCTGCAACATTCTTACCGCCGGATGCACAAGCATTGTCAAGCATACCTTCTATCATATTGATATAGGGTGAAGAATCCTTCCAAGCTTCTTCCGCTGTTCTGCCGAAGAAATCACGGTAGGGATTCGGACGGGGAACGAGCATAAAGCCGGGTGCTCTCATATGAGTATCGGGGCCAACAACAGCAAGGGAGTTTGCACCGTATGTCTTACCGTGGAAATCTCTGAAGAAGGAAATAAATTCCTGCTTGCCTGTTGCGGCACGAGCACAACGGAGACCTGCTTCTACTGCAGTTGTACCGGAATCATAGAACTGGAAACCGCCAAAGCGTCCGCCTGTGATTTCGTGCATCTTTTCTACAAGTTCCATCTTTACCTTTGTGGTAAAGTCGTGGCAGTTCATAAGCTTTTTAGCCTGCTCTGCAACAGCCTCACTGATCTTGGGATGGCAGTGACCGAGACCTGTTACATAGATACCGGAAGAAAAGTCAAGGTATGTATTTCCGTCAACATCCTTCAATGTGTAGCCGTAGCCGGACTCGAATGTTACGGGGAAAAGCTTAACCTGACTGGAGTAACCTTTCATGTGCTTTGCACATCTTTCATGGTATTCCACAGACTTAGGTCCGGGAACAGTGGAAGAAACAATGTTTGGAACCTGTGTAAGGTCCATTTGTGCCCAATTTTTGCTCATTTTGTTGACCTCTTTTCTTTAAATTTTAATTTACAAAAAACTACATTCTTATTATACAACATAAAAAAACGAAAGTCAACACTTTTCTTTCGAGTTGCTTTCGTTTTTCTTTCGTTTTTTATTTTACATTATCCAGAACCATCTGTTTTCTCACATCCGGACTCCGCAGTGTGAGGTTGATATTTTCACTTTTAAAGCCGTCTATATTGCGGACATATATTCCCCACGCAGGAAGAATACCAAAATTATGGAATTCAGGATATCTGTCCCCCATCTGCGGAACTTCCTTTTCTTTATACTCCGTAACTCCTCCCGCCATCTCCACATCAATGTTTGATATTGTTACATTTTTGGCAGGTGCTTCATCAATTGAGGATACGCATATGCAGCTCTTGGCATTACCCCAGGCTTCCCCATTGTGAAAACGGTCGTTAGGTCCGTCTACGCAAGTTCCGCGGACATTATCAATAAGAACATTTGTTATTTTTCCCGGCACACTACGCTTATCTCCATGGTACTCCCTGAGTCTGTTGCCGTTGGAAATAAATATAGGACCCGTACATTCGTCAAGGGTAACATTGCGGATTACAATGTTATCAAGATTGCCGCCGTCAACAGGAACAAGTTTGATGGCACATCCTTTGCAATTATATATGTAGGAATCCTCAATGGTAATATTTTGAAAATCGCCAATTGACTCTGTTCCTACTTTAATTGCACCCCAGTCGGTTGATATAACACAATCCGTTACCTTTACATCGATGCAGGGACGATCCACTGTTGCCTTAAGGCATATTGCATCATCACCGGAATCAATAATACAGCCTTCTATTGTACAGCCTCTGCAGGAATCTATATCTATTCCGTCATTGTTGGGGCAGACCTTGCTTTTTATCACAAGATTTTTGAGATGTACATTCTCACTGTCCATAAGATGTACATTCCATGCACCGGAATCATATATATGAATACCCTCTATGTGCACATTTTTGCAACGGATGATTCTCATAAGAAAAGGCTTGATTTCCTCTTTCTGCATACTGCCGTTGCCGTTTATTATGCCGTCACCTGTTATCGAAATGTTGCTGACATTCTCTGCATATACGAGAGCCTGTCCCCTTTTGCGGTCTACCGCATCGGTAAAGGTATCTATATCCTCACTGTATGCACTAAAATCCTGAGTGCCGAATATCATGGCACCCTTTTTGAGAACAATATGGGTGTTGTCTCTCAAAAATATAGTTGCTGTTTTGTAAAAACCTTTTTCAAAAACAACTTCTTCTCCTCTCAGAGAGCATTCGTCAATGATGGACTGTGTTTTCTCGGCCATTTCAGGTGTGATTATCATAGTACTTTCTCCTTTAAACGGTATTTGATAAATGTAAAATATCACATTCTTTTTTAAAAGTCAATTCATTTATAATACTTCTTGATTTATCTGTATAAAAATGGTACAATGTATGCAATAATATATACACTAAAAGGAAAATTGATATGAGTTTTAATATTGTAATGGTGGAGCCTGAGATTCCGCAAAATACCGGAAATGTTGCAAGAACCTGTGCCGTAACCGGTGCAAGACTGCATCTTGTGGGACCAATGGGCTTTACCATAGATGACAAAAAATTAAAGCGTGCCGGACTTGACTACTGGCACAGCCTTGACATAACCATGTACAAGGATATTGACGAATTTTTTCAAAAAAATCAAGGCGGAAACTTCTACTATGCATCCACAAAAAGTCTTAACCGCTATTGTGATGTTAAGTTTCGAGAGGGTGACTACATACTCTTTGGCAAAGAAACCAAAGGGCTTGATGAAAATCTGCTCAAAGCAAACAAAGATAAGTGCATAAGAATACCGATGGGCAACAACATGCGAAGTCTCAATCTCTCAAATTCTGTTGCAATAATAGTATATGAGGCACTTAGGCAAAACGATTTCTTTGATCTGGAAACCCAAGGAAGCCTCACAAAATTTGAATGGTAAAGGATGATTATATAATGAAAAAAATAAAAATCACAACTGACACCGCATCTGATATTTCTCTTGAAATTGCGGAAAAATACGGCATACACCTTATGCCTATCAACATCACCATTGACGGCAAAGCATACAAAGACAGATATGAGCTCAAAACAGATGAATTCTATGAAATGCTCCCAAAATGCAAGGAAATGCCAAAAACCTCACAGATAACAGTGGCAGAGCATATTGATGAATTTAAAAAGTTTTCCGATGAATATGCCATAATCCATATTCCCATATCTGCAAATGCCAGCGGCACATACCAGAGTGCCTGCCTTGCGGCAAACGAAATAAAAGAAGAAAATCCCGATGCTGACATTACCGTTGTAGATCCTTCAAGTTTTTCCTACGGATACGGCTACTATGTTATAGAAGCCGCAAAAATGGCATCGGAGGGAAAAAGCAAGGAAGAGATAATCGAATACTTAAATGACGGCTTTAGCCACACAAAAATCTTCTTTGCACCCGATACTCTTGAATATCTGAAAAAAGGCGGAAGAATAAGCTCCAAGGCTAAAATAATTGCCGATGTGCTTGACATTACACCAATACTTGCCATTGAGGAAGGCCTTGTAATGAGCAAGGACAAGGTTCGCGGCAAGAAAAAGGTAATGGGAAAAATAGCCGATATGGTAGCGGAGCTTATGGATACAGAGAGCAGTCAGCCGTTTTGCATAATGCACGCCCAAGACACAGAAAAAGCTGAAAAATTCAAACAAGTCCTTGCAGAAAAAACAGGGAAAACAGATTTTGTTATAGAATTCCTCGGTCCTACCATAGGCATACATGCAGGCCCCGGAGCATTTGGTGTTATATTCCGTGGTAAATAAGCACAAAATTATACGGCGTTTATACCCTGTATTATGCATAGAGTAAAATTTCCAAAAATTTCTTGCATTTTAATACAAAATATTATAAAATATAATGTGTTATTTAAGCAGTAAAAAATTTTTTAGAGGTGATTATAAATGAACAAGAAATCTATTGAAGACATCCAGGTTAAAGGCAAAAAGGTTTTGGTGAGATGCGACTTTAATGTTCCCCTTGATGAAAACAGAAACATCACAGACGAAACAAGAATTGACGGTGCACTCCCCACAATCAAATATCTTATGGAAAACGGTGCAAAGGTAATCCTCTGCTCCCACATGGGCAAGCCCAAGGGTGAACCCAAGCCTGAGCTCTCTCTTGCTCCCGTTGCAAAGAAGCTCTCTGAAAAGCTCGGCAAAGATGTTGTATTTGCGGCAGATGACAATGTAGTTGGCGAAAACGCAAAGAAAGCTGTTTCCGAAATGGCAGAGGGCGATGTTGTTCTTCTTGAAAACACAAGATACAGAGCAGAAGAAACAAAGAATGTAGATGCATTCAGTCAGGAGCTTGCATCTCTTGCAGATGTATTTGTAAACGATGCTTTTGGTACTGCACACAGAGCTCACTGCTCCAACGTGGGTGTAACAAAGTATCTTGAAACTGCAGCTTGCGGTTACCTTATCCAAAAGGAAATTGAATTCCTCGGCAATGCCGTAAATAACCCTGTTAGACCTTGTGTTGCTATTCTCGGCGGTTCCAAGGTTTCCTCAAAGATTTCCGTTATCAACAACCTTCTTGAAAAGGTTGATACACTCATTATCGGCGGCGGTATGGCTTACACATTTATGAAAGCTCTCGGAGAAGAAGTTGGTAACTCCCTCCTCGAAGCTGACTACCTTGACTATGCAAAGGAAATGATGGAAAAGGCGGAAGCTAAGGGTGTTAAGCTCCTTATCCCCGTAGACACAGTTGTTGCTCAGGAATTCTCCAACGATGCTGCTCACAAGACAGTAGGCAGAGGCGAAATCGAAGCAGGCTGGGAAGGTCTTGACATCGGTGAAAAGACAATTGCTCTTTATGTTGACGCTATAAAGGATGCAAAGACAGTTGTATGGAACGGACCTATGGGCGTATTTGAAATGCCTACATTTGCAAAGGGTACCAATGCAATTGCAAAGGCTCTCTCCGAGATTGATGCTACAACAATCATCGGCGGCGGTGACAGTGTTGCAGCTGTTAATCAGGCAGGTCTTGGCGACAAGATGAGCCACATCTCCACAGGCGGCGGTGCTTCCCTTGAATTCTTAGAGGGCAAAGACCTGCCGGGTATTGTGGCGCTTAACGATAAATAATTTATCGGCATGTAAAACAAGCGCAGACCGCTTATAGGCTTTAGGGAATATCTTACCCCTGTTTAATAAAAGTATCGAAACAGTCAATATATGTAGAAATCTGCATTTTTGCAGATTTCTCATATATTTAGCCTATAAGCTCTAAGCGAACCTCACCTCTCGCTGTATCTATATACAGCTTCGGGTTCCCATCGCAAGGCACGCCTCGCTCTGTTCGGTTCGCTTATTCTGCATCTTTTTTTACAAGCCTTTTATTCTACTAAAATATATAAACGAAAGGAAATATATTATCATGAGACAGACAGTAGTAGCAGGAAACTGGAAAATGAACAAAACCCCCGCACAGACAACAGAGCTTATCAATGAACTTAAGCCTCTTGTTGCAGGCAGTGCAAATAAATGCATCGTATGTGTACCCTACACTAACCTTGCAAATGCTCTTGAAGCTACAAAGGGTTCAAACATCGAAGTCGGCGCACAGAATATGTATTTTGAGGAAAGCGGTGCTTACACAGGCGAAATCGCTCCCAATATGCTTACAGAAATGGGCGTTAAATATGTTATCATCGGTCACTCCGAAAGAAGACAGTACTTTAATGAAACAGACGAAACAGTTAATAAGAAGGTTATAAAAGCTTTTGAACACAACTTAATTCCTATCATTTGTGTAGGTGAATCTCTCCAACAGAGAGAACAGGGCATCACATTTGAGCTCGTTGCTCTCCAGACAAAGATTGCACTCTTAGGTCTTACTGCTGATCAGGTTAAAAAGTGCATAATCGCTTACGAACCCATCTGGGCAATCGGAACAGGCAAAACTGCTACAAGCGATCAGGCTGAAGAAGTATGTGCAAAGATAAGAGAAGCTGTTGCAGAAGTATTCGGCAGTGATGCAGCTGACGAAATAACCATCCAGTACGGCGGCAGTGTTAATGCTTCCAACTCCAAGGAGCTCTTTGGAAAAGAAAACATTGACGGCGGTCTTGTTGGCGGTGCAAGTCTCAAGGCAAACGACTTCTCTGTTATTGTAAACAGCTAATGTTACATTACTAAAAAATTCAGGGCATACGGGAAAACCTCTCGTGTGCCTTTACTTTGAAAGGATGAATACAATGACTAAAAAACCTGTAGTTTTAGCAATACTTGATGGCTACGGTATCAGCGAGGCAACAGTGGGTAATGCCGTGTACACCGCATCCACCCCAAACCTCGACAGATTGAAAAGTGCCTACCCCAATGCAATAATAAATGCAAGCGGAATGGATGTCGGTCTTCCCGACGGACAGATGGGTAATTCCGAAGTAGGACATACAAATATCGGTGCAGGCAGAATTGTGTATCAGGAGCTCACAAGAATAACCAAAGCAATATCCGACGGTGACTTCTTTGAGAATGAAGAATTTGTTGCTGCATGTACCAACTGCAAAGACAATGACTCCTCTCTCCATGTAATGGGACTCCTCTCCGACGGTGGTGTTCACTCCCACATCGGTCACATAACCGCACTTGCAGAGCTTGCAAAAAGACACGGACTTACAAAGGTTTACTTCCACTGCTTCCTCGACGGAAGAGATGTGTCCCCCACAAGCGGTGCGGACTTTATCAAAGACCTCTACGAAGAGCTTGGAAAAATCGGTGTAGGTAAAATTGCTACCGTGTCCGGAAGATACTATGCAATGGACAGAGACAACAGATGGGAAAGAGTTGTCAAGGCTTACGATGCCATGGTTAAAGGTATCGGCGAAGAATGTACCTGCCCCTACGAAGCTGTTAAAGCCTCCTACGAAAACGATGTTACAGACGAGTTCGTAGTACCTACAGTAGTTCTTAATGACGGCAAACCCACTGCAACAATCGGTGCAAACGACAGTATAATCTTTGCAAACTTCCGCCCCGACAGAGCAAGAGAAATCACAAGAACTCTTGTGGACCCCGATTTTGACGGATTTAAGAGAGAATACTTCAGCACATACTATGTAACCATGACACAGTATGATGCAAGCATGCCCAATGTTCATGTTGCTTTCCGTCCTCAGACACTTGTAAATACTCTGGGTGAATATATCTCTTCCAAGGGATTAAAGCAGCTCAGAATTGCCGAAACAGAGAAGTATGCCCATGTTACATTCTTCTTTAACGGCGGTGTGGAAAAGGTTTACGAGGGCGAAGACAGAATTCTCGTTGCTTCCCCCAAGGTTGCAACCTACGATATGCAACCCGAAATGAGTGCATATGAAGTAACCGACAAGCTTATGGAAGCACTTGATACCGATAAATATGACCTTGTAATTCTCAATTACGCTAACTGTGACATGGTAGGTCACACCGGCGATATGGATGCTGCTGTAAAGGCAGTAGAAGCCGTAGATACCTGCATCGGCAAGGTTGCCGACAAGGTAGTTTCTATGGGCGGTGCAATCCTCATAACTGCAGATCACGGTAACGCAGAGCAGATGCTCGATCCCAATGACGGCAGTGTGTTTACTGCACACTCCACAAACATTGTTCCCTTGATTGCCGCAGGCATAGGCGATGTCAAGCTTTCCGACGGAAGACTTGCAGACCTTGCTCCCACTCTCATTGATATAATGGAACTGGAAATACCTGCAGAAATGACAGGAAAGAGTCTTTTGAAATAAAAAAATCAATCCTCGGTGAAAATGCACACCGGGGATTTTTTTGTAACTAATCTAATATCTTTTTATTAAAGAACATCTGCCAGATCGTAAATAAGCTTTTCTGTCTTTTCCCATCCGAGGCAGGGATCTGTGATGGATTTTCCGTAAATGCATTCTTCGGGTTTCTGATTACCATCTTCGATGTAGCTTTCTATCATAAGACCTTTTACAATCTTCTTGACATCGGCACTGTGACGGCAGCTATGAAGGACTTCCTTGGCAATTCTGGGCTGTTCCATCCATTTTTTGCCTGAATTGGCGTGGTTGGTATCAACAATAACTGCGGGATTGGCAAGTCCTGATTTTTCATATATTTCCGCAAGGTGGATAAGATCCTCATAGTGATAGTTGGGCATTGACTGACCGTGTTTATTCACATATCCTCTAAGTATTGCGTGAGAAAGAGGATTGCCGTGGCTTTCTACCTCCCATCCACGGTAAATAAATGTGTGGGAATGCTGGCCTGCGGTAATTGAGTTCATCATAACAGAAATATCTCCGGAAGTGGGATTCTTCATACCTACGGGAATATCAAGTCCGCTTGCAGTTAGGCGGTGTTTTTGATTTTCTACCGATCTGGCACCGATTGCCACATAGGACAGCAGGTCGGAAAGATATCTGTAATTTTCGGGATAGAGCATCTCATCTGCACAGGTAAAACCTGTCTCTTTAATTGCACGAAGGTGGAGATTTCTGATTGCAATAACACCCTTTAACATATCCGAACCCTTGTTGGGATCAGGCTGATGAAGCATGCCTTTGTATCCGTCTCCTGTTGTTCGTGGTTTGTTGGTGTATATTCTGGGAATAATGAGTATCTTGTCAGATACCTTTTCCTGAACTCCTCTGAGGCGGGAAATATAATCTATAACACTGTCATCGTGATCTGCAGAGCAAGGTCCGATAACAAGTATGAACCTGTCGTCTTTGCCCTCAAAAATCGCCTTGATTTCCTCATCTCTTTTTGCTTTAGTACTCTCTACATCTGCAGTTACGGGGTACTGCTCTTTTATATCCTTCGGGATCGGTAATTTGCGTTTGAATTCCATATTCATTTTTAATTCCTCCAATTATACTTTGTTGTTCAATTTAGTAATTCCAAGCGACTTTTCAAAATATGCTCTGCTTCCTCCTCGGGAGTTGCCATATCAGCTACGGTTACATCTGCCGTGGAACGGTAGATTCCGATTCGTTCATCGTAGAGCTTTTTTAGCTTATCCCCTGTATCGGAAAGCGGTCTGTCATCTGTTGCCCTGAGCCTTGCTATATCTGCATCTATAAAGAATATCTTGCCGTTTCTTTTGAGAGTAAATACATTTTCTTCCCTTAATATCACTCCGCCTCCGGTTGAAATAATTCTGGAGCCCTGAGACGAAACATCACGGACAACCTGAGTTTCCAGATCTCTGAAATACTTTTCTCCCTTGGCACTTATTAGCTCTTTGATGGTACATCCGCACCGCTTTTCTATTTCTGCATCAGTATCAATAAACTCAAAACCATCTATTTTTATTAGCTTTCCGACAGTACTTTTTCCGCTTCCGGGCATTCCGGTTAATACGATATTTTCCTTTGATGCAAGAACCGAACGAAATACGGTGTCAGCAGTTTCCATGGGGATTTGTGTATCAAGAAACTTCTCTACTGCAACCACCGCCTGCATTACAAGCATATACAGTCCTCCCTCGGCTTTTACCCCAATTTTCCTTGCATCTGATACAAGGTTGGTAGACAGCGGATTATACACTGCATCCACCACACCGCGAAGTGACGAAAACCTGCAGACATCAATGGGTTTTGAATCACAATCGGGATACATCCCTGAGGGGGTTGTATTGATAATAACATCTGCATCACTATGCTTTGTTACTGCTTCCTCATAGGTTATGAAGTTTTCTTTTTTGCTTCTGCTGACAACAAGAACCTCGCATGCCCCCATATCCTTTGCAACTACACGAGCTGTTTTGCTTGTTCCTCCTGTGCCAAGAACAAGAACCTTTGCACCCTTCATATTAATACCGATTTTTTCAATGAGAGCTTTCATGCCATAATAATCGGTATTATAACCGTACAGTTTACCATCTTTGTTTACAACAGTATTGACAGCACCGATTTTTTTTGCAATATCACTTACATAATCAAGATATGGAATAACCGTCTCTTTGTATGGAATTGTGACATTTATGGATTCAAAATTCTTATCCTCAAAAAAAGGTTTGATATCCTCCTCGGAAAGCTCTATAAGCTCATAATGGTAATCTGCAAGAAATGCGTGAACCTCCTTGGAAAAGCTATGTGTCAGCTTCTTTCCTATGCAACCGTATTTTTTCATAAAATTCACCTCAGCCAATCTGTACCAAACCGCAAGGCAAGTGCATCGCAAAGAACTATTGCAGATGCCGCATCCTGAACAACTCTTGCTCTGTGAACTATGGCAGGATCGTGCCTGCCCTTAGGCTCCAGAACTGTCTCCTTCATAGTCTTGAAGTCAACGGTTCTCTGCGGCTTGAATATTGTAGGTGTGGGTTTAATCGCCGTACGGAAAACAATGGGCATACCGTTTGTGATACCGCCGTTTATTCCGCCGTTATTGTTAGTGGTGGTCATTACCCTGCCATTTTCTATTATCATAGGATCGTTTGCCTCTGAACCTTTCATATCCGATATACCAAAGCCTGCACCAAACTCAATTCCCTTAACTGCCGGAATTGAAAACATCATATGAGAAAGTTGGCTCTCAACAGAATCAAACCAAGGCTCGCCTACACCCTGAGGCATTCCGCAAACAGCGGTTTCCAGAATACCGCCAACACTGTCACCCTCCGATGCAGCTTTCAGAATCGCTTCTGTCATTTCCTCAACACAGCTTTCCTCAAGAACGGCAAAGGTTTTTTTATTGAGCAGGTTTATATCAGCTGTTAAATTGCCAAAATCCCTGTCGGAAATTCCTGCACATTTTTTGACATGGGTACCGATATAAATACCCTTTTGTTCCAAAGCATACCTGCATATTGCACCTGCCGCAACAAGAGCGGCTGTTATTCTTCCGCTGAAATGTCCACCGCCTCTTGAATCATGAAATCCGTGATATTTACACTCTGCGGTAAAATCTGCGTGAGATGGTCTGGCAACAGTCCTCATCTGCGAGTAATCACCGCTTTTTACATTCTCATTAGGAATTAATATTGTAATGGGAGTGCCGGTGGTCTTGCCGTTAATTACTCCGCTTACTATTTTGAAATTATCCTCTTCTTTTCTTGGCGTTGAAATTTTTCCGTCAGGTCTCCGCAAATAAAGCATATGGTTAATGTATTCTTCGCATACATCTAATCCCGGCGCCAATCCGTCAATAACTGCACCTATATATTCGCCGTGGCTTTCGCCAAAAATTGTAACAGCTACGCTCGTTCCAAATGTGTTTTTCATAATATCACCCCTCAAAGCAGGTTTTTGCCATTTCTATCACTTCACTGCATTTTACGGTTTTTAGCTCAAAGCATCCCACATCAGGTACAAGAGTAACAGTAACAAATTCTCCGTCTGCCTTTTTGTCGTGAAATGCTGCCCCGGTAATCTTTTCCCAATCAAATTCAACAAGATTATAAAGATTACATTTTTTGAGAACAGTAATTACTCTGTCTCTTATTTTCTCGTGGCACATAGGTATCAGTCCGAGAGCTACACATTCTCCGTGATAAAGCTCCGACATATTCTCACTGCTTTCAATACCGTGACCTATTGTGTGCCCAAAGTTGAGAATTTTCCGGAGTCCCGATTCCTTTTCGTCCTGCTCAACAACATTCTTTTTGATATTCAGAGAGCGGACAATAATTTCGTCTATATATTTATTTATATCTTTGGTTTCAAAGATCTCAAACAGCTCCTTATCGGAGGTAAGTGCCATCTTTATAGCTTCTGCAAGTCCGTTTGAAATCTGTCTTGACGGAAGCGTGTCAAGAAGCTCGGAGTCAATCAGTACCTTTTTTGGCTGATAAAAAGCACCCACAATATTTTTTACATTACCGAAATTTATTGCCGTTTTTCCTCCGATGGAAGAATCTATCTGAGAAAGAAGCGTAGTGGGAATATTGTAAAAATCAATACCCCGCATATATGCAGATGCGGCAAACCCGGAAAGGTCTCCCACTACTCCGCCGCCAACAGCTACCACACAATCCTTTCTTGAAAAATCATTATCCAGCATTTTTTGCAAAAGTGCTCCGAATACCTCAAGACTCTTGGATTGCTCTCCGGATTCAACAGTACAGATAACCGGTTTTCCGCATTGCTTTGCAACCGTTTCGGCATATGATGCAGGAACACCTGAATCCGTCACGATGAGAACTCTTCTTTGAAGATTAAGGTGCTCTGCTGCACGGGAAAGGACTCCCCTTTCGACAATTATATCATAGCTGTTTTCCTTTAAATCCATGTGTATATTCATATCAAAACCTCATATTTCGTTATGCGGTGCAAATGTTCCTGCCACCTTAAGCTTATCACACACTTTGCTGAGTTCCTTAATCATATCTCTGCCTTCGGGAGTTTCTGTAGTACCGTCAATTTCTATATAGAAATAATACTGCCAGGAATGCTTCCTGAGAGGTCTGCTCCGAAGTGCTGTCATATTGTAACCGTATTTACCGATGATACTGATGGCATTTGCAAGAGAGCCTGCTTCGTTCTTAACCGTGAACATCATAACGGAATTGGAAAGAGAAGCCGATGTTGCCCTCACTTTTGAAAGAACGGCAAAACGGGTTGTATTTTCTCCGCTTTTGTTAATATTTGCTTCCAGAACCTTAAGCCCGTAGATTTCTGCAGTTTCCGCACTTGCAATGGCACCAAGGGACTTATCTCCCATATCTGCAACCATCTTTGCGGCAAGGGCGGTGTTGTTGGATTCCTCTGTATCAAAACCACGGAGATTAATATAGTCGTGACACTGGCTGAGTGCCTGCGGGTGACTTGTCACCCTTTTGATGTCATCCACTGTTGCGTCGGGAAGACCTAATAAATTCTGGTGAATTTCAAGCTCATATATTCCGTTTATAAAAAGTCCGCCGGAAAAAATCAGGTCAATGGTCTGCCCTACCTCACCTGCATAGCTATTTTCAATAGGAAGAATGGCCACATCGGCTTTGCCGCACAAAACAGCTTCATATGCGGACTTGAAATCACGATAGGAAACCCTGTTACTGTCCGGGAAAATCCTTCCTGCGGCAATGTGGGCAAATGCCCCCTCTACACCACTATATGCAACCTTAAGTCCTGACTGCATACGGTATTGGTACGCTCTCGAAATGGACATGAGATTTTTGATGTAGTCGATATAATATCCCTTTAACACTGCATCCTCAATCATTTCCGAATTTTTTTCGATAACCGCATCTTCTCGTTTCTGATCAAGAATGGGTAGACCGAACTCTTTTTTATATTCATAAACCATTTCGGCAGCCCTCATTCTCTCAACAAAAAGCTCTGCCATTTTAGCATCCACTCTATTTATAATCTCTCTTGCTTCATCCAATTTATCTGCCATTTTCAATATCCCTTTCAGAAAAACCTCACCTGTTTGAAGCACAAGTGAGGTTTCGGTTATTTACAAAGACTTTTAAAGTTTACAAATATCCGCTTCTGTAATAAGCTTAAAACCTGCATTTGTAAGAGCTTTTTCTGCAACTTCGTTGTCCTCAACTCTAAGAACAACATAGGCATGCTTTTCTGTACGAGCCATAAATGCGTAGAGATACTCAACATTTATATCTGCTTTGTCAAGTACATCAAGAGCCTCTGTAAGTTTGCCCGGAGCATCACCGATTTTGACACCTACTATGTCAATTACTTTGATGAGATAATCGTGTTCTCCAAGAACCTTTTCTGCCGCATTCTCGTCATTTACAATGAGTCTCAGAATACCGAAATCCTCTGTTTCCGCAATGGAAAGCGCTCTTATGTTGATATTATTTTTTGCAAGGATGTCTGTAACCTCTACAATTGTTCCCTTTCTGTTAGGAACAAACACTGTCAACTGCCTGATAGCCATAATTTTTTCCTCCCAAAATTAAATTAACTTACGCTTATCAATAACACGAACTGCCTTGCCTTCACTTCTTGCGATGGTCTTTGGTGCTACAAGGTGTACTGTAGGATTGATGCCAAGCATGGTCTTCATTGCATTTGCAAGAGATTTTTCCATTGCAAGGACATCGCTAACCTTGTCGGTAAACTGTTCGGGAGCCATTTCCACATTGACCTCGAAGGTATCTGTATTGTTTGCTCTGTCAACTACTATCTGATAGTTGGGCTGATAACCCTCGTTAAGGAGAACTGTTTCAATCTGGCTGGGGAACACATTTACACCTCTTATTATGAGCATATCGTCTGTTCTGCCCATGGGCTTAGCCATCTTGATGAGAGTTCTGCCGCAGGAGCATTTCTTTCTGGAAAGAACGCAAATGTCTCTTGTTCTGTATCTCAGTAGCGGGAATGCTTCTTTATCAAGAGATGTGAACACAAGCTCACCCTTTTCTCCCTCAGGAAGAACCTCGCCTGTGTCGGGATTAATTATTTCTGCAAGGAAGTGGTCTTCGTTAATATGCATTCCTGTCTGCTCACAACATTCAAAGGATACTCCCGGTCCGCTTGTCTCGGTGAGACCGTATATATCATAAGCTTTGATACCTAAAGTTTCTTCAATTCCTCTGCGCATCTCTTCTGTCCAGGGTTCTGCACCGAAAATACCTGCCTTGAGGGGAATATCCTCCGGCTTATATCCCTGCTCTTTTACTGTTTCGCCAATATATGCCGCATAGGAAGGTGTGCAACAGAGAATTGTCGCACTAAGGTCGGTCATAAACTGAATCTGTCGTTCTGTGTTTCCTGATGACATAGGCAGTGTGAGACATCCTACCTTGTGAGAACCGCCGTTAAGTCCGGCACCTCCGGTAAAAAGTCCGTAGCCATAAGCAACCTGACATACATCCTTATTGGTACCTCCTGCCGCAACAATAGCACGGGCACAGCAATCCTCCCACATATCAACATCATTCTGTGTGTAGAAAGCCACTACACGGCGTCCTGTTGTGCCTGATGTGGACTGAATACGAACACAATCCTCAAGAGGCTTTGCTAAAAGGCCATAGGGATAAGCATCTCTTAAATCCGCCTTTGTAAGGAACGGAAGCTTGTGCAAATCTTCTATTCCATTAATATCCTCAGGCTTTACACCCTTTTCGTCCATAAGATTGCGATAGTACTCTACATTGTCATAAACATGCTTAACTTGTTTTACCAATTTTTCCGACTGAAGCTTTTTCATCTCTTCAACGGGC
>JAZQBI010000208.1:0-2595 GCA_045545635.1 Clostridia bacterium
CACAGAACGACATGGCTACGATCCGACTTATGATGCGGACAGTAGTGTGTATTCCTTTGTGAGAAAATCGCCCACAGGAAGAAATAACCTGCTCTTTGTACTGAATATGACTCCGGTAAAAAGGGAAGGTTATAGGGTAGGTGTTCCTGCAAACAAGAAATTCAAATTGTTGCTAAACAGTGATGAAGAAAGGTTTGGCGGCTGGGGTCATCAAATCCCTGCGGAAATTATGGCTGAAGCTGAGGCGTGTCATTACCGTGATTATTCCATATCCATCGACCTGCCCCCTTACGGCGCAGCCGTTTTTCTGTTTTAACCGGCTCGGCTTCTGCGGGCACCAAAGACAGCAAGTATTTATAGCGCATATGCAAGGAATTGATTTCGTAGATATAGCTGTCAATCAAATCAAAGTCTGTGACATTATCAAAACCCGAATAGGCAACCTCCAACGCCTGTCGGGTTTTTTCTATGCTGTCATTTATGGAAATATGAGCAGTGAGTTCTTCGGAAACTTCTGTAGTGTTTAACTTTTGGTTAAAATAAGATTTCATAAGAGAAACTCCTTTCACTAGGATAGTAAAAGTATAGACATGGGACAAGATGTTTATACCCGCGGATAAATGTTTTATGGGAAACGAAGATTTTTTGACAAGCTAAAACCCTTATATTTCAAGGAGAAACGGGTTTTTTTATGGTTCCTGTTCTCTGTTGTTTGTGCGGTTTTCACAAAAAGAAAAAAACTAAAAATAGAGTCTTGCAATTTAAAAACGCAAAGGCTATAATTCGGTTACACAGTCATTCGGCTGTATTCTAAACAGTTCAAATTCTATTTCCGAGGCAATTCGCCTCACGATTCTCTAAGGTGAAGGGGACGATTATTTTGGGGGTACTTTGTCTTTTTTTGTCAGTTGCCTGTATTTACGACTACAGGGAACGCAGGATACCAAACCTTGTACCTGCTCTCATTGCCATATATGAAATGCTGGTTTTGTATTTTGGATATGGAGAGAGGGCAATAATTCAATATTTAGCATTTGGAGTTATAGTTCTCGTCGTCGGTTATCTGCTGTATTGTTTGGGCGGGCTGGGCGCCGGCGATGTTAAATTACTAGCCGTTATAGTGGGCTGTCTGCCAATCGAAAAGGTCTTTTGTTTCATCTTTTATTCTATGCTAATCGCAGCTATTGTTTCGTTGATTCAAATGTTAAGGAAGCGCAACCGGACAGAAAAGATAAAAATTTGTTTGTCAGGACCGATTCTGATAAGCTGGTTGCTTTATATGGGGGGATTCTATTGAAAAATCAAAAGGGGAAAGTGTTTTTTTACGATTCAGAGGAGGAATACGCTGAGCTAATGTCCGATTATCTAAGGAAACATATGAATGTTCCGTGGGATATACGGACTTTTACAAAAAGAGAAGAATTGTTATTGGCGCCGGCGGAGGAGGCAGAAGTACTGGTTATAGCGGAGTCGGATTATTTTGACGAGGTGGATGACCATTTTACAGCCAGAAAAGTCGTGCTGAGTGAAAGTGGAATAGCGAAATGGAAGGATGTTTACTATGTGGATAAATATCAGGAGGCGGAGGAGGTATTCAAGGTTCTCTTAGGGATTTATATGGATACTTCGGATGTTCCGTTGATACCGCGAAAGGGGCAGCGGGATGCGGTCTTTATCGGGAACTATTCACCGGCAAGACATGATTATCAAACCTCTTTTGCATTGACGATGAGTCAAATTTTGGCGAAGGAACACAGGACACTTTATTTGAATTTTGAGCACTATGCCGGCGTAGAGGAATTGATGTGTCCGGCGGGCGCAATGGATCTGGCAGACCTATTATACTTCCTCAATGCAGGGGAGGACAGATTCCGCTTGCGTTTACAGACCATGATAAAACATATTGGATTACTGGATTATGTGCCGCCCATGAAGGTGGGCGAAAACCTATTGGCGGTTACCGGGGAAGAATGGCTGAAGTTGCTAAAAAAATTAACTGCTATGGGAGAGTATGAATACATCATTTTGGATTTAAGCGAGAGCATACAAGGGCTTTTCGATATTCTCCGTACCTGTACAAGGGTATACACCATCACTACGAAAGACAAAGCAGGCAAATGCAAAATCATGCAATACGAACATTTGCTTGAGACACAAAAGTATCAGGATGTTATGGAAAAAACGGTACATACGAAAGCCGAAAGAATTGGCAGAATTCCGGGAGATTTAGAGCAATTGACGAAAGGCGAACTGGCAGAATTGGTAAGGTCATTGGTTCGTGACCTAAAGGAGGGGAAAGGTGAAGAACAGTAGTTGTGTAAAACAGGAGTTGTGTAAGCGGGTACAGGAAAAAATGTCATACTCAGGGGAAATCACGGATGAAGAAGTAGAGGATTTGGTGGATCAGACAATTCTGGAATTTGAGACTATTACACAGTATCCAATAGAAGAAAGAAGAAAATGGAAGGATGAAATCTTTAACTCTTTGCGAAGACTGGATTTACTGCAAAAGTATATTGATGACCCGACAATTACAGAGATTATGGTCAACGGAAAGGACCGGATCTTTTTAGAAACACAAGGGGAAGTGTGGCA
>JAZQBI010000209.1:0-3988 GCA_045545635.1 Clostridia bacterium
CTCTTGTTCTGAATGGTGCAAGAACCTGAACATTATCAATGCCTATATCATCTACCTCCTGCACATAGCAGTGTTTGAGTATTTCAAGTGCTTCTGTGTCGGTCGTTGCTGTAATAAAGTTAAAATCACTTCCGTATAAAAGCTTTGAGCCGTTGTTTCGTATTTCTTCTGCATTTAATGCAATTCTGCTTGTTCCGCTTTGACGGAATACTGTATCAAGTTTAGTAACCTCAACACATTCAGAATTCAGTATGTCGAAGAAAACATTACCGGCACCAACGGAAGGTAACTGTTCAGCATCTCCAACAAGAACGATTTTAGAATAACTGCTTACACTCTTTAAAAGCTTATATGCAATGCTCAAATCAACCATTGACATCTCATCAATAATGACAAGTCTTTCTTCAATCTCGTTCTTTTCTTCACCCTCATCAGTAGTAAGACCTAAAGCAGAATGAATTGTCCTCGCACCTGCCATTCCTGTGCTTTCTGCCATTCGCTTCGCTGCCTTTCCGGTCGGTGCTGCCAGAAGAATATCATCTGTACCGTAAATCATCTTGTATACATCAATAATGATTTTAAGTACAGTTGTTTTTCCGGTTCCGGGACCGCCGGTAATTACCGACAAATTATTCTTGAAACACATTTTAACGGCTTCGCTTTGTGCGTCTGACAACGAAATTCCACGCATCTTTTGAGCAGTATCTACCAGATTATCTAAATCAGGATGAACTGTCGTGCTTCGGAACACTCGATCAGTTATCATTTTTGCAAGCTCTACTTCGGCTTTAAACATATACGGAGAATAGATGTTGCCGTTATTGTTTATAAGATTTTTTGTACGAATCAACTCTATCAGGCAATCTCTTATCTCGTTGTCTGTAACCGATATGTGCTGCAAATCATCATTTAGAAGCTCAAAGCATTTGTTACGCAGCTCCAGCTGGTCCATAAACACATGCCCTTCGCTCTTCATTTCTGACATAATATGCTTCGCTGCAGCCTTAATACGCATTTTGTCGTTGGGCTTGCATTTGATTTTTCTGGCAATATTGTCAACAGTCTTAAAACCGAATCCTGAAATATCACACAGTTCAAAAGGTCTCTCGTTAAGCACTTCCATTGCCTTATCCCCATACCTTTCATGAATACGCACTGCTTTATTCAGTGTAATTCCGAAAGGTGAAAGAAACGACACAATGTTTCGGAGGCTCTTATTCTGAGAGTATGAATTTACGATTTTTTCAATCTTTTTATCAGATAAGCCTTTAATCTCTGCTAATCTTTCAGGCTCATTTTCAATGATTGACAGCGAATCCATTCCGAACTTGTCTGTAATCTTTTTTGCCGTAATTTCACTTACACCGCTGATGAGACCGGATGATAAATATCCAATAATCCCATCAATGCTTGGCGGAATGATTTCGGCAAAATGCTCTATGACAAGCTGAACGCCGTATTTGGTTGTCTGCCACTTACCTTCAAGCTCAAGGTCAATTGAGTCTGTTGCAGGAATACCGTAGCCTACTGCAGTAAAGTGTATTTTTCTGTCTTTATGTGCAAATTTGCTTCTGGCATCCTTAGGGACTGATGATTCATCATCGGTTTTGAATGCAGCAACACAGTAACCTGTACTGCTATTCTCGAAAATCTTTTTCTCAAATGTGCATATCAAATTAATCACCCTCGAACTCTATTGTTATTTTCACCCTTGAACTTTTGGGCATATCCTGAAATATCACCTCAATGCCAAGCTGTCTTGCAAGCTCAATTTCCTTTTTCATACCATTAGATATTACCGTACCGCATACAACCATTTTCTTGCATATCTTAAGTAAATCCAATCCAAATTTAAGACCTAATTCTCTTTCTTCGGGAACATGGTCATCAAGATATTCAGGAAGTATGGCGTGTGGTGCAATAGCACGACAGTTATATCTTTTTGATACGGTATCCATATACATTCTTGCCCTTAGCATATTTGCACGAACCTGCTCCGGTGTGTCAGCACCAAGCGGTGAGCAAACATAAACAAGTTCTTTTTTCTTACAACAATTCACGCTGTTCTCAACTCCTTTACACTAAATTTGCGGCTTTCACTCTTGGTTACATACTCGTCGTACACATCCTTATGGTGAATAGCCATTTTTTCAAGTTCTTTTGCAAGTATTCGTTCAGATTTCTGCGGTTTAAACGAAACAAGAATTTTTCTGCCCGGAAGAGATAATTCGCTTTCGCAAAAAGCGCCCATCTCATCCATAATAAGAGCCGAAATTCTCTTCATCTCATCATCAATACGCTTTTTATCCGAATCAAGCTTGCTTTTTTCTTCCTTCAGCTCCAAATACCTTGAAAGGTCTGCGCCAAATGATGCAGGCAAGGTTTTTTTACCGAGAGAAGGATCTGCATCTTCAAGATACATTTTGAGACATTGCAAAGCTAAATCCGGTTTACCTATAAATTCAGGTTCGACCTGCTTTTCAATGTACTCTTCCCAGAAGTACTGTTCTGCATCTATGATTTCATCTTCAAAATCATAGTCTCGTTCCACTTTCCTGTAGGCAAAATCATTTTCACTGTTACCCCACAAGCACGCAATATATGCAAAATCAAGATTCATAACAGCCATATAATGTCTGATTTGCAATTCATACTGATATGGATATTTCTCTCCTGCCCATGCATCTTTGTTCTGATAATTTGTGGTTTTGCATTCGAGTATACCTCTACGACCTTCTTCATCAATTACAAAACGGTCAACATCTGCTCTCATAAATGGGTGCAGTGGATGAGAAAACATTTTTTTGACTTCAAATACTTTGAGTCCCGTTTTCTTTGAAAACACCTCTGCAACTAAATCCTCAAGCACATGCCCCATTTTTTTCTGAAGCCAGGTTTCATCCTCCATTTCACGAATAGGCTTAATGCCCAATTTATCGTAATAGAGTTCACGGTTGCTTCTGAAATGCGAAACCCCGAAAATGATAGAAACATCACTTCCGCCAATACCGCCTCTGCGATATTCAAGCCACTCATCTTCGGTAAGATTTGCTGTTTCTACAACGACTTCAGCTTCATATGTTCCTCTTGGCATAGAATTACCCCCTTACCATTTAACATCTCCGGGGATATCAAATTCCTGCCACTTCACATTCAATGCTCTGGCTACAGTTTCTTCCATCTGCGTTACCTTGACTCCGCTTTCACCGGCACACTGCATATAGAAAACAACCTCAGCAATTCCATAGTAAATATCATGTGCGCTGCACATTCCACTGCCATGTATTGCATTAAATTTTTCCAATGCCGGTACACCGTATTTCTTCGGAATTCCTATTTTTGACATAACACCTATCATAGTGTTTGTCGGATTTTTAATAGTAACAGAGATTAGATTTTCAAGCTTACCGATTGCCAAGTCGTACTGTGAGTAAAGCATATCAAGTTTCTTCTCAAAGTCTCGCATTGTTGCACCGTTCTTGTGCTCCAGCTTAAGCGGACTTCCAAGAGGAATATTTCTTCCGTCAGCAATTAAAGACGGATAAAGATTTGCCCCACTGATGCCAACATCAGATGTTGTCAGTCTGACAGAAGCCTTAAGCTCTCGGCATGATACAGAATGAAGCGCAAGCAAACCCTTATAGGTCTTGACAAGCTCATCATTTCCGTCAAGTGACCAGACTGCTGTAACCATCGAATGATCGAAAAAGCCACCTACATAATTAGCATCGTCAAAGTTATCATTCAGATAGTCGGATGTCTTTGTAAATAACTCATACATCTCCAATATCGAATAATCACTTTTATCTCCGCCGTGTACAGCAGAAACTTTTTCATCCGACACCTTTAAAAGTGCCTGACCGTCTGCAACCTTGAGGCAATGATTCAGAATTCTTGCAAACACACTTCTGTCTACCTTAGAAAGCGCATTGCCAGAAATTCTTGCACGCTCCAAAATTGTCTTGATTGCACAGCTTCTTACCGGGAT
>JAZQBI010000210.1:0-4002 GCA_045545635.1 Clostridia bacterium
CCTGCCAGAAGTCTCTGATGAGGTTTTGTTGAAGATAATGATTTTCCTGGAGAAATGGTATCACGTTCACTATTGCCAGTAACCTTGAATAATGCTGTTCCAGTATTTTTATCATAAACAGCAACCTGTATTGCGGAATCATTACCATCAGAGCCACCATCTGCAATCATTTCTGCTCTGTACCAACTGCCTTCTGTCAATTTTGCTTGATAGGTACCCGCACCACTAGTACTACTACCAACAACAAAATTGTTTGCATTAAAGTTGTCTGAATTACTGAAAAGACCGCCTCCTGTGTTATAATAAAACATAGATAAATATGGAACAGAGCCTTTAAATACAGCACTATCAGGAATGTTTTCTATACAAAAATCAAAAGAATATGTAAATCTTTTTCCGGCTGTATGGTCATCATACACATATGAAGGTAAGCCAAGTCCTGTAACATAAGCATTGCCACTTCCTTCAGGGCTTCTCATTTCAAGCATTTTACTTGTCTGTCCGTCTGCACCTTGTTTTTCTACTATTTTGTAAGATGCAAGAGTACCATTAAAAGTTCCCTTAGAGGTTTTTTCTGTGTCATAACTATTTGTAAAAAATGCGTGATTCTCAAGCTGAGAACCTGTGAAGCCAAAATAATCATCTGTTACATTCATACCCTCAAAATTTTCTGTAAGTGTGCCGTTTGTCTCAGTTACAGCTGCAAAAACGCCTGTAACAGGACTAATTGTTAATAAAAGGGTAATACTCAAAAGAATTGCTGTTATTTTTTTAAACATTATTTCTTTTCCTCCCAATTTTAATACATTATTTAATATAAGGGTTCGTCTGAATTATTTTAAGAGATAAATATAATTCAGACAGTCCTTTCTTTTTACATATAAACTTCTGCTAAACCTTTATTCAATGATAATGCTTCCAACCGCAAAGGGAACAAAACTTTCTTCAATATCCATAAGCATAAGTCTTACAGTATCGCCTGTCTGCGGCTCTTGTCCAAGGTTAAAACTTTTTGTTACAGCGGAAGTTATGTCCTCGTTATCCAGAACAACCATATCAATACCTATGAGCTTACTGTCTCTGTAGAGCATCGCCACCATACCGCCCGAAACAAGCTCATAGCCATAGCGTTCGCATAGTGTAAAGGTTATCTCTGTTTTTGTTCCGTCGGAAGTCGGTGCATCTATCTCTATATCGTTCCAAACGTGCAAATCTTCCGTGGTAAATGTAACATCGGGGTACTCGCAAGGAAGATCTCCGTCATTTAGAATTTCGGCAAAAGATATGGTGTATGTGGTGTTTCTGTCGAGCATACCGCCATAGTTAAGAGTAATCTTATCCCTTGTTGCGTTATAATCTGTTGTGACACCTTCAACTGTTTCGTCGCCTTTTTTAAGAATCAAATCGCCCGAAACAGCCTGGTCAAAGCCAAAGCTTATCTCTGCATTTCTGCTGATTTCCAAAGAAGGATTTTCTATAGATGCCTTTGTCACCTTTGCCGGCAATTCACTTGGATTGTATATAGCAATCTCGGCATTGTCGACCTGAACAACAGTATAGTTGTCTATGGTATAAAGCATTGTACTGCTGCCTTGTCTGATTTTAACAAAGTGTATGGGATTAATCTGGAAGATATCACCCTGGTCATATAAGCTATCTACTGTATTGGATAATACAATCTCATCTGTTTCGGGGTCTAAAATGCTTGTGGTGTAGCTTCCGTCTGCGCCAACAGTAGCAATAGCTGTGTACCACTTGTCAATATCAGGTGTTAAGTATGAGCTGTCTCCTGCATTATATGCCTGAAGTTTATTGGCAGCACCGTCTGCTCCGTCCGATGTTTCGTTCAAAGCAAAACCGCCTTTTCCCTTAACGTTTCTAAGCATATAGAAGAATCTTTCATTATTGCCGGAGGCATTTGTGCACTGTGTAGAAAGAGAGTTAAATCTTATATCCATTGAAAAAGGTATAACTTCTCCTGTGTTATATGTAATCTCTCTGGTTTTGAGCGCAACCTTATCATTGATTGTTTGCTCTACGCCGTCCTTAACTCTATAGTGCGAAGCTTTTATAACCTTGTTCACACTTTCATCTTCGTTAACGCCAAGCTCCTGAACACAAATAGCAGAGTATCCGGCATTATAAGCAAGAACTTCAGTTGAATCCCCGGCATAACTTTCAACAGGATAGGAAGTACTGTTTTCTCTTGTTTTTCCGGTATCAAAGTTGTCTTTGTACACTATCATTTCTGCATCAGCACTCGCACTGATTCCGGTTGAGCAAACAAAAGAGAATGCCATTGCGGTACTTATAACCAAGGATAAAATTTTATTTGTTTTCTTCATGTTTTTCCTCCTTTCCATATCAATCATATACATAAATTATCTGATCTCGGCAACTGTTAGCACGGAATCTCAAGTATATTTTGACATTTTCCTTACCTTTTGAAATAGTAGGTATGTCTGAAATGCTTACCATTTTTACTTTTCCGAGATTGACATTAAATACAGGGAAAGTTGAGGTTTTTTCTAACTTGGTAGCAATATATTTGGTTTCTCTTTCGGCATCGCTGTAGATGAAAAAGTCACCTGTAGCATCTTCGAGGTGAGTAAAGCAGTAGTTATCACCTGTTACTTTGATTTCTCCGTTTAGCTTTGCAAATTCACATTCACCATTTGAAGCGGCAAAATCAAACCATTTTTCAATACGGTTGACTTCACCTGAGATATTTACATTTACCTTTACAACATCACCGGGTTTAAGAACCTGATCGATACGGTCATTATTCACTTTCTGAAGTTTAAGGTTAGAAGTTGACCATGCATCAGTCTCTATCGGCTCAAAAATTTCAGCTTTGCCGTATGGTACAAAAAATGCCCTGTATTCACTGTTGCCTGCAAGATAAATATTATATCCGCTATCACCTTTTTCGTTAACTGCTGCAGTTACTTTTTCAACCAGTCTTGTCGGCACTAAATATGACAAAGCAGAATCAGCACCTAATTTCAGATGATTAACAAAGCACTTTACTTTTAAATCTTTATCCACATCATAGCACGACAAGTAACCTGTTACTTCTTCAGATGAAGATGACTCCATAGAGCCTACCCAAAAATCCTCGTCATTTGGTGAATCATCCCCAACAGCTGCTCCATCCATAAAGCATATCGAAGTATCGGTAATTACGGCTTTTCTGTTTACTATATTGTCTTTTATAGTAGTTTTCACCGGACTGCCATTAGTGTTATAAGCAATAGGTATGTCTTCTGACAAAGTATTGCTCTCGTTTTCAAAACCTTCTCTTACTGCAGTTGTATCAAGTTCTCTGAGGATACCATCCTTAGCATAGAATCTGACAACCTGTCTTTTTGTAAGATCAAGGGGAAGATGGTTAACAGTGTACATTTGCTGACCGCCGAGAACCCTTTCTCCGTCCAAAACAAACTTTTCGCCTGATTCATAAATTGCTATATTCCCTTTTGTATCCATAATTTTAAACATGCTTCTGTTTGCAAAAGCATCGCTTTCTGATACACCGTACATTATGAGATAACCGTAGTTCAGGTCTCTTTTATTTTCATCTAATTCATAATATGCAATATTGCCGAACATATCGAGGTAAGCAATTACCCAATCGCCAAGCTTGAGTTCAGAAATACTACCCTGTCTGATAAGCTCAAGGTAGCCTGGGCTGAAAGTGTACTCCATACCATCCATAATTATTTTATCAGCTTCAAATTCTTCAACCTCAGCTGATACTTTCTTACCGGATGCGTATATCTTGATTGTTTTTGCTTTATTATAGTTATTGGTGATTACACCTGCATCTGATACCACATAGTTATCACAGCAAATACCAACTACATATCCCTCTTTTAATTCGGAAAAATCTGCGGCTCTGTTATTAATATAAACTTCGAGATTTTGAGCCTTGTCAAAATTCATGGTTTCACCTGTAAATAAATCGGACATTACTTTGTCTTTGGCTATAAGACCGCCAAT
>JAZQBI010000211.1:0-3272 GCA_045545635.1 Clostridia bacterium
CGGTGCACCGTCAAGATTTTCCGCATTAATCGGGCGGTTTGCCTCTTCCTCATTTGCAGTGACATTAAATTTAATTTTTCCGCCTTTGGAATAACAGTTGTAAATATCTGTACCGCTGTTCATACCGCCGCAGATTGCACCGGCATAAAGGTCAAGATTTTTCTTGATATCCGTATAAGTTACATCAATGGTAAAGTCTACAACACCGAGGTTTTTGATTTTAAACTCATCAGGATTTGTGGCAAGGTTTGCAAACAGACCGTAGGCTCTCCAGTTGCCGCCTTCTGTCATAAAAGGAGTGTTCTCGTTTATAATAATGGTCATACCGGATACAACATGACCGTTACCGTCAAATGAACCCTGGAATGAGCAGGCATAATTTTCTGCTTTATTCCAGCCTCCGCCCATAAAACCGTAAGCAGGCGTACCGCCGATGGGAACCCAGTTGCCCCAATTTGAAAGGTCAATATCCGCTATCAGCTTGTAATGGTTTTTAGGACCCTGTCGAACTGCATTTAACTGCTCTGCGGTTTCAATGAGGTATGGGTCATCAATCGTACCGCTGCCTCCTGCAAATTCAAAGGGAGATACTACAAATTCTGCAGGTGCACCCTTAAATGTATCTTCAAATCTGATATTCTTTAAGCAAGATTTAGGTATATAACGCCCGTTTGTAAGAAGTGCCCATTCACCAACAAGTCCGGGAATTTCATCCGAAACATCGAGATCGGCAATTTCAACACGACTGATGGTATAATTGCTCGGGTACTCATGCTCATTTTTGACCATATCAAAATGTCCGTTTGCATCGGTTGTTTCAACATATGCGTCAGTTGTAGGATACACATACTCTGTACGCATATTTTTTTCTATAAATTTATTTACATAGTGTTCATTAAATTCAAAATCTCTTCTTTTAAGCTTTAAATCCCAATAATCGAAAAGAGGGAAATTGAATTCAGCTACCGCAACAGGCAAAAGCATTCTGTTATCCATTGTTTTCTTGAACGCTATCATTGCATCTGTTGCACCTGCATCCATACCCATATCCCATGTGAAGGCTGTCAGATAAACCTCCATTGTTTTGTCATCTATAATTTTGTGACCTGTTGTGTGTTCTGCAGCATCACGGTATTCATCGAATTTAATGTTTTTATCAAAGTAATAACCGTCTCTTGCTTTATAGGTTACAACCGCCGATGTATACATAAACGGTTTTACACCTTCGGGATGCTCAAATACAATCTTCTCTACATAAAAATTGGATTTTTTCTCTTCATCGCTGCCTTTAAATCCATATGTAGGAATTCCGTTCGGGAAAGACAGTGCGTATGTATTGATTTTTTCTATGGGGTCTCCGATTTTGATTTTGTTTTTCCACTTTTCATAGTAAGGTCTTTTTGCGTTGTTGCCTTCCCTGTAACAGTCAAAAATTTTATCATCCGCCGGAACATAACCGATACCGCCATCATAGTCAGGATACTTTATTACATGGAAAAATTCGTTTTCACGGTTAATGGATGGAACATAGGCTTCAACAATTGTAATGAGGTTTGCCTGAGCATCCAGATACGAATAATCCGACATGCTTTCAACCTTGCTTCCTGTTTTAGGTTCCAAATGCACATTCAGCCTGTCTTTAAATCTTGCAGTGCCGTAGTCCCCGGGTTCAAACTTGCTGACTGCTGTACCTTTTCTGTTTGCCTTCGCTTCTTCTTGCTTTTTTTCCTCTAATGCAGCTTGGTCTTTGGATTTCAGGTAATCATAATATCCGCGGATAACAGCCTGTTTTTTGTCACCTGATATTTCAACTGCTTCTGCACCCGATTCTCCGTTGATTTTAATACGGAGCTTATTTTTGTCAAAATACATATTTGACCCTGACTTTATGCGTACTGTGATGTCAACTGTATAGCTTGCATTTTGCATAAAGGAGCCATCGGGATTCCACATTGTACCGTTCCATTTCACATCTGTAACTTCCACCTGACTGCTCTGTTCAACGGTTGCTTTTTTTGCCGCCGTCTCCCACGCATAAGGCTCATCTATAGTGAAATTCAAAGCTTCAACAGGTTTTGCGTCGGATGAAACATCTGAGTTTTCACTTTTCTCTGTGCTTGTCTGTGTTATCTTGTCAGCAGTAATTGTTACCGATTTACTTTTAACCTCTGATTTTGATAAGAAAAAGCCCGCACCGGACTGATTGAACAGGTCAGCTAAAAACAAAGCCTGACCGTTGTCTTCATCAATACAGAGTACAACACCATAGCCGACAAGATTGTTGTTTATACCTGTCAGCTTGTGAATTACAATACTGTTCATATCGGATATACCGCAGCTTTCAGCAACCGTTTTTACTATAGGCTTTAAGTTGCTTGTAGGTGCAGGCGAAACCTTGCTTATATTACCGAAAGTTCCAACCTCGGTAAGAGTCCAGGTGCCTGCACTGTTTTCATAACGTATCATACTGCCTGAAGCACTTGCACCGTATCTTAGCGGAGTCTGGAAACCGGAAACTGTAACTTTATCCCCTTTTTTTGTTGGGAAAGCCGGATTTCGCTGGACATCATAGGCATAACCAAACGTCATTGTTTTTGAATCGGTTTGTGCATTTGCAACCAAAGTTGTTGGCAATATGCCAATCATCATACAAAGACACAAAAGCATACATAGCACTTTTTTCAATGTTCATTCCTTCTTTCGTATCATAATATTTAATTTAAATAACTTATTCGGGCTTCAATCGTTTCGAAAGTTCTTTTACCTTAAGTTTTCTGCTTTTATTTAGTTCAGCATCACGGCATTTAGGGCACTTTGTAAGTGTAGTTGATCGGCTTCTGAGCTGCGTCTGCCATGAATGACCTTTTTCACATTTCCACCAAACAGGTAATGAACTTGTATGACTGATTGTTTCCGGGGTGAACGGAAGATTCTTTTCGTCATCCCACTCTGTTAATAGGTACTCCTTTCTTTCCTTAATGCAATAATCCTTCAGTTTCAAATTTATCACCCTCCACATCTTGAAAAATTAAATATTCTATGTTATAATAATTATACATCGCCCATCAATGGGCGATGCAAGTGTTTTTTGAGAAATTTTTCGAATTTTTTCAAAAATATTTATTTTATACAAAAAACGAGGATTATTTTATGGATAATAACAAATTATTCTCCATTGGCGAAGTAGCAAAAGCCGTTGGAATTACAAGAAAAATTATACTGAATTATGAAACAAAAGGCCTTATAACTCCGGACAAAAAAGACGGTGCTAC
>JAZQBI010000212.1:0-2945 GCA_045545635.1 Clostridia bacterium
CTTAAAATTAAATTTGTTGACAAAACAAGCTGTTTATGATATCATAATTTTATTGCAAAAGGGAGTAGCTGAATGCTTTGTGCATTTTCGATGACCGTCATCCCGACTTTTTAGTCCGGTCATTTGTGTCTACGGATAGCGAGACTTTTGTGGCTTATTGCTACAAAAGTCTTTTTTTGTATATAATAATATATATTTAAAACAGGAGGAAGCAAAATGAAACATTATCTGTGCAGTGCCGAGGATGTGATCAAAGCCGTTGACAGTAATACCAATGGCTTAAGCTCTTCGGAGGTGGAGAGGAGACTTAGCGAAAACGGAAAAAACAAGCTTGTTGAGGCAAAGAAGGAGTCAATGCTTCATCGATTTTTAAAGCAGCTTTGTGAGCCTATGACAATTATTCTGCTTGTTGCCGCCGTTATTTCTGCAGGAGTGGAAATATATGAAGGCATCCATTCGGGACATATGGGTTTTCCGTCCGATGTTGTAATTATTCTTGCAGTTGTTATCATTAATGCCGTTTTGGGTGTTTTTCAGGAGAGCAAGGCAGAAAAAGCCATTGAGGCACTTCAGGAAATGTCAAAGGCACAAACCAAGGTTATCCGTGAGGGGAAACAGATATCCATCCCCAGTGAAGACCTTGTTGTGGGAGATATCATAGTTCTGGAAGCCGGTGATGCAGTTCCGGCAGATGCACGAATTATAGAATGTGCCTCTATGAAGGTTGAAGAAGCGGCACTTACTGGTGAATCCGTTCCCGTAGACAAAAAGGTTGAATCGCTGAATGCAGGTTTAAACGGTGATGTTGCCTTAGGTGACAGAAAAAATATGGTGTTCATGGGTTCCACCGTGGTTTACGGACGAGGCAGAGCAGTAGTGACTGCAACCGGTATGGAAACCGAAATGGGTAAGATTGCCGACGCTCTCGCTCAGGCGGAGGAGGGCAAAACACCTCTCCAGATTAAACTTGCCGGACTTTCCAAAATACTTACCTATCTTGTTATAGGTATCTGTGTTGTTATTTTTGGTGTTCAGCTCATCCGTGACGGAGTTGGATTTGAGCCTATCCTTAATTCCTTTATGATTGCTATTTCCCTTGCAGTTGCGGCAATTCCCGAGGGACTTGCTACCGTTGTTACCATAGTTCTTTCTATCGGTGTTACAAATATGTCAAAGCGAAATGCCATTATCCGTAAGCTTACTGCCGTGGAAACCCTTGGCTGTACACAGATAATCTGCTCAGACAAAACAGGTACACTTACTCAGAACAAAATGACTGTTGTGGATCATTACGGTGACGATGAGGCTCTTCTTGCAAATGCTATGTCCCTGTGCTCCGATGCAGATTTTGATGAAGATGCCAACACCGCAGTAGGTGAGCCTACCGAGTGTGCACTTGTAAATTATGCCCAGGAACTTGGTCTCCCGAAAAAACTCAAGAAAACTGAATTTTTGAGAATAGGAGAGGTTCCCTTTGATTCCGGCAGAAAGATGATGTCAACTGTTCACAAAACGGCTGACGGCTCTCTTGTTCAATTTACAAAGGGTGCTCCCGATGAACTTCTGAAAAGATGCACAAAGGCATATGTAGGCGGAAATATTGTGGAAATGACAGAAGAAATCCGCACCAATATACTCAAAGCAAACAAGGAAATGGCAGACCGTGCCCTTCGTGTTCTTGCGGCGGCAAAAAAAGAGCTTGTATCCGAACCTGAGGTTTATGATTCGGACAGTGTTGAATGTGACCTTTGCTTTATAGGACTTGTTGGTATGATAGACCCCGTCCGTCCTGAGGTCAAGCCTGCAATCGACGAGTGCCGAAATGCAGGCATCCGCCCCATAATGATTACAGGAGACCATAAGGATACAGCCGTTGCCATTGCAATGCAGCTTGGCATAATTGAGGATGCTTCTCAGGCTATTACAGGTGCTGAGCTTGACGAGATTTCGGACGATGAATTTGATATTGCTGTTACAAAGTATTCGGTTTATGCCCGTGTTCAGCCGGAGCATAAGACAAGAATCGTCAATGCATGGCGAAAGAAGGGCAAGGTTACCGCTATGACCGGAGACGGTGTTAACGATGCACCCTCCATCAAAAATGCAGATATAGGTGTCGGTATGGGTATTACAGGAACAGATGTTACCAAGAATGTTGCGGATATGATTCTTGCCGATGACAACTTTGCTACAATAGTTTCGGCAGTTGGCGAGGGCAGAAGAATATACGACAATATCAGAAAAGCCATCCAGTTCCTGCTTGCTTCCAACCTTTCGGAGGTTCTGACAATATTCTTTGCCACACTTTTTGGTTTCACGATTTTTGCTCCTGTTCATCTTCTTTGGATAAATCTTATTACTGACTGCTTCCCCGCACTTGCACTTGGTATGGAAAAGCCTGAAGCGAGCATTATGAAACGCAAACCCCGTGACAGCAAGGAGGGTATCTTTGCAGGCGGTCTCGGTTTTGCCGTTGCATATCAGGGTGTACTTGTAACAGTTATTACCATGGCATCATACCTTATTGGAAGATACTGGCTTGCTGAGCTTCACCATGCAAAGGCAATTGCGGCAGGAACATATTCAGCAGAAATGTTGGGTACTTCCATGGCATTTCTCACGCTTTCGCTTTGTGAAATATGTCACGCATTCAATATGAGATCTCTCCATGGTTCCATCTTCAAAATGAAGTATCAGAATTTATGGCTGTGGGGTGCAGGGGTATTGTCACTTATTCTCACAACCTTGGTTATTGAGGTTGGTTTTCTGGCAAAAGCATTTGAGCTTGCACATCTTGACTTTGTAGAATATGCAATCGCATTTGGACTTGCTATTCTCATAATACCAATTGTTGAATTAATCAAGCTTATCCATAGAGCAGTAGATAGAAAAAATCAATAATTTATATAAATGAAAAAGGAACTGTAAAAAAAGTCCCTAAAACA
>JAZQBI010000213.1:0-8603 GCA_045545635.1 Clostridia bacterium
GGTGTATTGGCATATATAGATGCTTACAGAAAAGGCATTCTTGCAAGAGACTTCTACACACAGAAGTCAAAGGATCTTAACTCACTGTTCTGTGCACAGCGTTCGGGTATTATTTTCCCCAAAGCTGAAGTATCTGCTTTAAGACAGCTCAGAGCTGATTTTGCCAAGGCAAATCCCGGCGTTGATGTAGACGAAGCTATCGGTGTATGCTGGATCAAGTCCCCCGATGGAAAAGTTCACGGTCGTGAATCCGGAAACCACAATAAAGTATGGTACTTCAACCCCGAAATATCAGATGAAAAGTTAGACAAAATTCTCAAAATTGCAGATTATGTATCAAGTCCCGAGGGCGGAAAGCAGATAAAGCTTGGTGTTCCTGGTGTTGACTTTGATAAGGATTACAACCAGATAAGCGACCTTGCTAATATGAATATTGCAGACAAATATCCTTCATATACATTCTTTAGCACATTCCTTAATCCGCAGTACACAATGCCTAACAAGGCAGATCCTTATGCTTCTGAAGAGTTCCTCAAAATCACCGAAGCAAAGAAGGAAAATGAGCTGTCACTTCTCGAATGGGATGCAAAACGTGATTTCTATGTAGCAGAGGATTATGTTAAGTTTAATGCAACATACGAAGTTAACTCTATGTTCGCAGAACTTGTTGTAACAGAAGGCGACCCCAAAAAGCTTTGGGAGAAAAAGAGAAAAGAAATGGCAAAAGCAGCAAAGAGTGTTGCAAAGAATATGAACAAGGCACTTTTGGGCAAGAAATAATATTACATAGACAAGGAGGATTTGTCTTACAATGATTAAGAGAATTATCTCTGTAGTTTTACTTGTAACCATTTGTTTTTCTTTGTCGGTATCGGCAGCGGAAGCAAACAAAGCGTCCGAACTTAATTTTACTGATGTTATGGTAGACGCAGAGGAATATGATGCTGTTTTATACCTTTCAAAAAAAGGAATAATCAACGGTAAAAGCAAAACAGAGTTTTGTCCGGAAGATAATTTGAAGAGAGAAGAGTTTGCAAAAATATTAACAAAATCATTTAATCTCAAAGGTGAATCCTCTTCGGTTAAATATAGTGATGTAGCAGATGGTGCGTGGTACGCATCATCTGCTAAAATTGCAGGTGCAACCGGATTAATGATAGGCGTATCGGAGGATGCTTTTGGAGTAGGTATGGAACTGACCAGAGAGGATCTTGCAGTTGTTTTAAAAAGATTTTTAGACAAAAACTCTGTTCCGCTAAAATCCGATAGCATGACAATCTACGCAGACGGTAATGAAATTTCCGATTATGCAAAAGAAGCGGTGCAGATTCTTTCTTCCGTTGGCATTATGGACGGCAAAGAAAATAACTTATGGCAACCCAAACAAAATGTAACAAGAGCAGAGGCGGCAGTAGCTGTCTATAATGCGCTTTTGTACGAAAAAGATTATCTTGGCTCATTGGGACGCTACGGCGGTGAAAAGCAGTATTATGAGCCATACGATGTTTCAACAGATGACAGATTGGCAGAGAGTATGCCTGCTCCATTTGATGTAAACTCTTATCCCGCACAGGAACTTGTATCACTTGATTTTGAATCAGACGATTTCGGAGGTTTCAAAAAAGCTTCCGGATTTGATGTGGGAGTTACCATTGGTGAAGGTCTTGGTTTTGATGGTTCAAAGGGACTTAAGATTGACCTTGGAGCAGCAGAGACTGTTTTCCCGACTTTTAAGATTGATGCTAAGCCGGGGCAGGTTGATAGAGGAGATTCTCTGATTCTTACTGCTAAGTTCAAGCTAGAAAATCCTGTTGTCATGGAAAATACAGTTAAAACTCCTATGTGTAAGCCGATGGTTTCAGTATGGGATGATAGCGGAAAATGGCTTACAGAAAGCGATAGACCTACTTATAAGGTTGATACAAACGGATGGATTGATTATCAGGCAGTAAAGACTATACCTGCAAAATTAAATGATTTAAATCCACCTGAATATCTCACAATTGGACTTTCGGGATATGCTCGTAATTTCAAAGAGGGTACAGCATATTTCGACGATTTAAAAGTTAGTGTTGTTAAATTCGAACCTATGCATACCGTTTTGATGACACCAAACTATAAAGGTATTATAAAAGGTGAAGACGGAGTAGGCGATATTGCCCTTCGTGTATATGTAGATGACTGTACAGACTTTTATGATTTGAACAATTTAAAATATAAGGCTGTCATCACAGATGACAACCACAATGTGTTGCTTGAAACGGAAAGCGATACAGTAACCAATTCAATGGATGTGTATTTTTCATCAGCTTCACTTCCAATGGGCGGCGATTATTACTTAGAGAGTATTCTTTCCTATAAAGACTCCGGTGAGATTCTTCAGGAGCAGGAATGGACTCTCCATAAAAAAGAAAAAGACTTTACTACCGCTGTAGATATTGATAAATACGGACGCGTAGTACACAATGGCGTAGCTAAGCTACCTATTTCCGTATATGACGGTGTTAATTATAATCATGTTCAGGATATAATTGACAGAGGATGCTTTGATGTGTGGAACTACAACGGATTTGGCTGGTCAATTAATTTTAACGAAGAACATCAGAAAATGATTAAAAATCTGGAAGATAACGATGTGGCAGCTGTTGTTGTGTTGGGAAACACCACTATGGATTCTACAGCCACCGAGGTTACAAAAAGATCATCAACACAGATTGCAAGGCGCGGTCTTATTGAGAAAAAAGTAAATAACTATAAAGACCTTCCCAATATGTTTGGCTACTATATCTTCGATGAAATGGACGCAGTAAGATATAGCAACGAAATGACATGGACGAGAAAAATTGTAGAAAAATCAGATTTGGATCATCCAACTCTTTGCGCAATAGACAGACCTGTTGCAAACTTCCCCGGTATATATTCCAACACTTCGGATTTTCTTGGATATGACCCGTATCCCATAACAGGAAAAGATAGTCAGGACATCGGATTGGTTTATGACCGTATTAATATAGGAAGAATTACAAATCCGAACAGACCTGTATATGCTATCCTTCAGGGATTTATATATGACACAAGAGGCGATTTGAGAGCTCCCTTGGAGCAGGAATTCAGAAACATGGCATTCCAGGCTCTGTGTGCAGGTTCTTGTATGCTTGATATGTATAACCGAGGTTCATATGAAAAAAGAGTTGACCCAACTGCTCCATGGGAAGAGCTTTGGGACAGATACACAAAAGTTTTCACCGAAATACAGAATTTTGAACCTATAATTATATCAGTTCTTCCTGCTCCCCATTACGAAATTGAGGGTGAGGTAGACTGGCTAAAGACTATGTCAAGACGCTATGACGGAAAGTCGTATTTGTTTACTGTAAATACTGATACCAAAGCCCGGACTGCTAAAATTCATTTAGATGGTGCTAAAGCGATCAAAGGATTATACAGCGGCAAAATTTACGAGGCTGACAGCAAAGGATGGTTTGAAATCGACTTGGAAAAATACGGTACAGAAGTATTTGAATATGAGCAGGCAGATTACAAATCATCACACGCTGAGCTTATCCGCTTTGGTGTTTCAGATTGCGTAATAACGGATTCCGAAACAGAAACTCCCGAAATTATCATTTCAAAAGATAAAAAAGAAGTTGAATTTAGTGCTGCTGTAAGTGATTTTGCCAAATTCTATATCAATGGAAAGCAGATGGATACTGCAGGTAAAATTAAAGTTTCCGGACTTTCCAAAATTACTGTAAAGGTTGTATCGGAAGACGGCAGATTCGAGACAGTAAAGACATACAAAATCAACAGAAAGTAGAAAACTTTTATTGATTGGCAGGAGGTATATAAATGAAAAATAGGATAATCTCTTTGCTTTTAATCGCACTTATGTGTTTCTCCTTGCCTGTATCGGCAGAAGAAAATGCAGTAGAAGAAGCTCCAAAGCTTCAATTTACAGATGTGCAGGAAAACAGCGAGGAATATACTGCTATTTCATATTTAGTGGAAAAAGAAATAGTAAACGGCAAAACAAAAAAACTGTTTTGCCCTCAGGATAGTTTAACACGCGAGGAATTTGCAAAAATACTCGCTAAAGCACTTGACCTTAAGGAAACTGCTTCATCACCGGTATATACCGATGTGCCTGCAGGTGTGTGGTATGCATCGTTTGCAAGAGCAGCAGGTGCTTCAAAGCTTATAGTCGGTGTTTCAAACGACGAATTTGGTGTAGGTCAGACTCTTACAAGACAGGATTTAGCTGTAATTTTAAAAAGAGTTTTGGATAAAAACAAAGTTACCTTAAAAAGCGAAAACACAACTATATTTGCAGACAACAACGAAATCTCCGATTATGCAAAAGATGCGGTAGCTTTTGTTGCTTCCAACGGAATTATGAAGGGCAAAGAAAATAATTTGTGGCAGCCAAAAGAAAAAGTTACAAGAGGCGATGCTGCCATAGCTGTCTATAATACACTCGAGGCAGAGCGTAACTATGTGAATTCACTTGGTCGTTACGGCGGAGAGAAGCAGTACTATGAGCCATATGATGTTTCCACAGATGACAGATTGGCACAGAGTATGCCCGAACCCTTTGATGCATCCAAATATCCTATACAGAAGCTTGCATCTATAGACTTTGAATCCGATGATTTGGGACGCTTCCAGAAACATACCGGTTTTACGGAAAGTGTTGTAATAGGTGAAGGTTTGGGCTATAACGGCTCAAAAGGTCTTATGCTCAATATCACATCTACATCTGCAATTAACGCAAGATACAGACTTGTTACCGAACCAGGTGAAATCGAAACAGGAGACTTCCTTGTTGTTACAGGTAAGATGAAATTAGAAGGTGTAACCGGTACAGGTTCTGCAAGACCTATGATTACCGTATGGGATGATGAGTCAAAATGGCTTACCGAGAGTGACAAACCTCTTATCAGGGGTAATACCGATGGTTGGATTGATTATCAGGGAATAAAGATGATTCCTGAAAAGGCTAATGATTACGATCCTCCAAAGTTCTTTACAATCGGTCTTGCTGCGTATGCAAATAAGCTTGAGTCAGGTAAAGTATATTTTGATAATTTAGAAATAGGTGTTGTAAAATTGAAGCCTATGAATACCACTCTTATGACACCAAACTATAAGGGTATCATAAAGGGTGAAGGCGGAGTAGGCGATATCGCCCTTCGTGTATATGTGGAGGATAGTGCAGGATTTTATGATTTCAGCAAATTCAAATATACAGCCCGCATCACAGATAATGACCATAATGTACTGCTCGAATCAGAAAGCGATGTAGTATCAGATTCAATGGATGTGTATTTTTCATCAGCTACACTTCCAATGGGCGGTGATTATTACTTAGAGAGTATACTCACAGACAAAGAAACAGGCGAGCTTGTTCAGCAGCAGGAATGGATGCTCCATAAAAGAGAAAAAGACTTTACCACCGTTGTAGATATCGATAAATACGGACGCGTTGTGCACAATGGCGTGCCAAAACTTCCTATTTCAGTATATGAAGGCAGCACTTATGATCGTATTCCGGATATGATTGAAAGAGGATGCATAGATGTTGTAAACTATAACGGCTTTGGCTGGTTTACCTATTTCAACGAAGAACATCAGAAGATGGTAAAAAATCTTGAAGATAACGATATGTCAATCGTTGTTGTATTAGGAAACACAGCTATGGATTCCACATCATCCGAAGTTACAAAAAGAGCATCAACACAGATTGCAAGACGCGGTCTTACTGAGAAAAAAGTAAATAACTATAAAGACTTGCCCAACCTGTTTGCTTATTATAACTTTGACGAACAAAATGGTGCCAGATACGGCGCTGAATTCACATGGATGAGAAAAGTCGTTGAAAATTCAGATTTAGACCATCCAACCTTATGTGCTATAGATAAGCCTATGGCAAATATTCCGGGCATATATTCAGGCACATCAGATTTCCTCGGATATGACCCGTATCCTGTAACAGGATTCCCCGATCAGAAAATCGGTTTGGTTTACGATAGATTGATGGAAGGAAAAATATCAAATCCAAACAGACCTGTATATGTAATTCTTCAAGGCTTTTTATATGAAAGCCGAGGCGATTTGAGAACTCCTGTAGAGCAGGAATTCAGAAACATGGTATTCCAGTCTCTTGCTGCAGATGTTTGTATGCTCGATATGTTTAACCGTGCAGCAATAGAAAGCCATCCCGATCCTACCACTCCGGCGGCTGAAGTTTGGAACAGATATACAAGAGTTTTCAAAGAAATTCAGTATCTTGAGCCTATAATTATTTCTGTTCTTCCCGAACCTCATTATGAGGTTAAAGGTGCAGGAGACTGGTTAAAGACATTCTCAAGACGCCATGACGGAAAGTCGTATTTATTCACTGTAAGTACAGATACCGAAGAACAGTCAGCTAAAATTTATTTAGATGGTGTTAAAACAATAAAAGGAATGTACAGCGGAACAGTTTACGAGGCTGACAAGAATGGTTGGTTTGATATCAGCTGGGAAAAATACGGAACAGAAGTATTTGAATATGAGCAGGCAGATTACAAATCATCACACGCCGAACTTACTCGTTTTGGTATTTCGGACTGTATAATAGTTGATTCGGAAAAAGAAGATTCCACTATTATTGTTACAGGTGATAAAGCAGAAGTTGAATATAACGCTGCTATAAGTGATTACGCTAAGTTCTATATCAATAATGAAGAAAAAGAACCTGCAGGAAAAATCAATTTAGCAGGACTTACAGAACTTACCGTAAAGGTAGTATCGGAAGATGGTAGATTCAGCACAGAAAAAACCTACAAAATAGAGAACAGATAAAGGAGGATAACAGATGAAGAAAATAGTATTGGCTTTAGTATTCTCCATTTTAATCTCGTCTGTATCCCTCTGCGGTTATGCCGCAGAGGGCATAATGGCAGTTGACGGAAATGTTACTATTTCCTGCGAAACAGAAGCTTCGGAAGGAACACCGGTTGCTATTTTCATACTGCCCCGGATATTAGACGGCACTGAGGATGTAACCGCTAAGATGGTTGCAGAGGTCACAACTTTGGAAGATCTTATGGACTTGAACCCGGAGTATGTTGCTTACGAAAAAGCAGGAGAAGACGGTGTACTGACACATATATGTGAAATGAAGGATAGCCTTCCTACAGGGAAATGTGTTGTAGTGGTTAGCTTCATCGGTCAGGATGCTTACAAGCTTGGAGAGTTTGAGCATGTTGGCAAAAATGACATTAATGCACTTTTAGAAAAATTCAATTCACCTACAGCTACAAGTGCAGATTTCATCAAGGCAATTGATGAGGACATAAATGGTACAGAGGAAGAACCTGCAAAAGATATTCTTGCTAAATCCTCAGCAGATATTGCATATTACGCTTCGCTCGATGATAAGACAGCATTTTGCAATTTGCTTTCTTCATTCAAAACAGAAGAGGATTATACACTTGTAACACTTGTTGATAATTTCAACAAAACAGGGGTTTGGCTGAGATTGCGTCTGGAAGAAGACACATTGTCCGTACTTAACGCTTATAATGGCGAAGGTATTGGAAAATACTGGAATATCTCAATTGATGAGGATTCTGATTTTGCTTCACTATCCTCCAAAGAAAAAGAAATTATATTATCTGCAATAAAAGGAGCAGGGCTTTCTGATAAGGAAAAGCTGGCTGAAATCTTTACAGAGAATGTTGTACTTTCTATGTTCAGAGAAGTCGACACAAGAGAAGAGCTTGAAGAAATGATTTCATCTGACAGTCCCTATGAAGCATACTTCAAAAATGTACGCTCGATTATAACGGATGCTGATTTAGGTTCATATGAGACCGATGTTTTGTACAATGAAGTTTTGGAAGGAAACAAAAACATAAAAAGTATATCTGATATCGAAGATCTTTTTGAATCATCCATTCCCGAAGAAGATAGCGGAAATACTTCATCCGGAACAGGCGGTTCATCCGGGGGCAGCAGTGTCAGTGTGTCAGGCGGACTTAAAAACAATTCAAAAGGTGATGGTCCGATAACTACCTTTATACCTGCTAAGAATGATAATGTTGTTAAAGCGTCTTTTGCTGATGTTGACGAAAATCATTGGGCAAATGAATACATTGTAAGGCTCACCAAATCAGGTGTCATAAACGGTGTTGGCGAAAATAAATTTGCTCCCCAGGACAAAGTAACAAGACAGGATTTTGTTAAAATCCTGATAGGTGCTCTCAAAATAGAGCTTTCGAATTCAAAAAATTCATTTGCAGACGTGCAAAGCGGAAGCTACTACGAAAAATATATAACAACAGCATATGAAAAAGGTTTTATTTCAGGTATTGATGATAATAGATTTGGAGTCGGCAAAGAAATCAGCCGTCAGGATGCAGCAGTTATTTTAGCACGTGTTTTAGCTTTCAAGGGTATAACTTCCACAAACGAAGCCGCTAAGTTTACAGATAATGGCGATGTGTCTGACTATGCAAAGGATGCTATAGCTGTGGTTTCTTCCACTAAAATCTTTGGCGGAGACGAAAAAGGTCAGTTTAATCCTAAAGCTGGCTTAACAAGGGCAGAGGCTTGCGCAA
>JAZQBI010000214.1:0-4781 GCA_045545635.1 Clostridia bacterium
CGAGTCAGTTCTGAATGGCTGGAACACTTTGGACAAAGTAAATTACGACCCTTATGAGATAAACGACGTATGGGTGCAGAAATATCCTGATTTTGCCGGTGTTTGCTGCAGAATGGTATCATTTACATTGTTGAGAGACGATATCCTGGTAAACAACACTGATTTTCAGAAAACATCTATGTGGACATTGGCTTTTGATAGTAATTCTTTTGAAACGATGCCCACTAAATATATGACGGATGATAATCTAATGGCATTTGAAAACTTTTATGCACCAATACCTACAAGCATGTCAACTGATAAAGAGGTTCAGAAAAAGGTTCTGGAGCAGGCTCTTGAGGAGCGGGGAATTCAGTTTAATAATTCCGAATTAAAGTTTATCGGTCTGGTTGTGCACAATACTATAGATGAATCTGAACCGTTTCTGTTCCTGGATCATGCAGGAGTGATATACGAAAAAAATGGCTCTGTATATCTTTTGGAAAAATTAGCGTTCCAGGAACCATATCAATGGATCGAATTCCCATCAGAAGAAGAGATCATTAAATATTTTGAATCTAAATATAATCTGGATTCAACCGGTAAAATGGCGGAACCTATATATATGATCAATGATAAGCTGTTTTAACACAGTTTGATGTCGCTTAAATTTTAAATTCTAATTATGTCTATCTGCATTTTTGCAAATGACATATACGGTTGTCTTGGATGGCGGAAAAAGATTTACAGTAAGGGCGAATTTAAAGGTTTAAAGAGGTTATATACTACACAGACTATCAAAAAAGGAGTGATGTCTGTGTGTACGGCAATTTCTGTTACGGTAGATTGCAATTATTTTGGGAGAAATCTTGATTTTGAGTTTTCTTTTGACGAAAAAGTTATAATTACCCCAAGAGACTTCAAATTCTCTTTTAAAAATGGAAAAACGGTGGAAAAGCATTTCGCGATAATCGGTATGGGAATTGAAAGAAAAAATTTCCCGCTGTATTTTGATGCAACAAATGAAAAGGGGCTCAGTATGGCAGGACTTAATTTCCCGGACAATGCAGTGTATGCGGAAAAAATTCCTGCCGCGGATAATGTTGCATCGTTTGAGCTTATTCCACGGATTTTAACGCAGTGTGAATCAGTGAAGGATGCCTGCGGATTACTTCAAAAAATCAATATAACAAGCGAAGCATTTGATAATGAACTTGCGCCATCGCCTTTGCATTGGATAATTGCTGATAAAACCGAGACAGCGGTTGTTGAACAGAGAAAAGGCGGCATCAGAGTTTTTCGGGATACAGTCGGAGTTTTGACGAATAACCCGCCCTTTGATGTGCAGATGTTTAATCTTACAAACTATATGTCAATCACGGCGAAAGAAACAAGAAATGACTTTTCGGATAAGGTTGATTTAAAACCTTATTCAAGGGGGATGGGAGGAATCGGACTTCCGGGAGATTTGTCGTCGGCATCAAGGTTTGTGAAGACTTGTTTTCTGAAGCTCAACTCTGTTTTTGGAAAAACCGAGCAGGAGATAATAAATCAGTTTTTTCATATTCTTTATTCGGTATATCAGATTAAGGGCGCAGTAAAGGTCGGCGATGAATATGAGATTACTCATTACACATCCTGCTGTAATACAGACAGGGGAATATATTATTACACCACATATAACAACTCACAAATCAATGCCGTATCACTTTTTGCAGAGAATTTGGAAAGCGATAAACTGATATGCCACGATTTGATTTCAAAGCAAAAAATCCTTGTTCAAAATGCACGGGATGAATATTAAAAAGTCAAAACATAACAGGAGGATTATAAAATGTTTGAAAGAAAGAGCTTTAAAAATCATTACGAGGGCGCGATTGAACCGTTTAAAATTATAGGGAACACGTATTTCACGGGAACAACCCCTGCGTCTTCTCATTTGATAGACACAGGGGACGGCTTGATCTTAATTGATACAGGATATGAGGATACCTTGTTTCTGTTGATAAATTCAATATACAGATTGGGCTTTTCGCCATATGATGTCAAATATGTTATACATACACATTGGCACAGCGATCATACCGCAGCAACTGCAGGTTTCGTACATTTGACCGGTGCAAAGACGTTTATTGGCAAAAAAGACGCGCAAAAGGTCAGGGAATATTTTGAACCCGATGTTTTGTTGTCTGAAGGTGATGTTGTTTGTCTTGGGAATACAAAAATTGAAGTAGTGGAAACTCCGGGACACACCGAAGGAACTATATCCTTGTTCTATAAAACAGAAGAGAACGGAAAAAAGTATCAGGTCGGAACCTTTGGAGGTGCCGGTGCAAATACACTTGCAAAAGGTAAATTCGATTATGATAATTGCAGAAGCGACTATCTGGCATCGCTCAATAAATTAAGAAACAGAAGCGTGGATGTATTTATCGGAAACCACGTTTGGAATAATGACACGGAAAGAAAAGGCATCATATTGAAAGAAACCGGAGAGAATCAATTTATTGATAAAGATATCTGGTATGAATTTTTGGATTTCTGCGAGAAAAGATTATATGAAACAATAGCTAAGGATTGATTTTTCTCTGGTTTGACAAAAGCACAAAGTTTAAGCATTTCGGAAAAAGAGCCTTCCCCTTGAGGGGAAGGTGTCAGCGATAGCTGACGGATGAGGTGAAAACTGCGCATCTTACCCAATTCTTAAATCAAAAACGTCTTATATAAACTGCATTTGAAAGGAAAAGATTATGAAAGAGATTAAAACAAACAATGCGCCTGCGGCGATCGGACCGTATTCACAAGCTGTTGTGATCGGCAATATGGTGTTTACATCAGGGCAAATTCCGATTAATCCATTAACAGGAGAAATATCAAATAAGCTTGAAGAGCAGGTACACCAGGTTTTTACAAATATAAAAAATCTGCTTGAAGCATCGGGGACGAGCATTGATAAAGTTGTCAAAACAACTGTTTTTATCAAGGAAATGAAGGATTTTCCTATAGTGAATAAGATCTATGAAGCATATTTCACATCTCCCTATCCGGCTCGCTCCTGCGTTGAGGTTTCAAGACTTCCGAAGGATGTCTTCATCGAAGTCGAAGCTATTGCAGTGATTTAAGATGTTGTCGAATTTGTGTGAAAAATATTTTTATAATTGTAGAAAATTATTAGGATGGAAGAAACAATAATAGCTGTCGATAGTATTTGTACTGCGATTGTGCCTTGGATTATTATATGATAAAATATAAAAAATGCAATTGAAAGATAAGGTGCGTTTGAGATGATAAATATAGATAAGGATTATATAATCAAATTAAGACGTGAGATACATATGTATCCTGAGGTTGACTATGATTTGCCGAAAACGGTTGCTCTTGTTAAGCGTGAGCTTGAAAGTATGGGTGTTCTTTATACCGAAAAGTATGGCAAGGGCAGTGTTGTCGGCTACATAAATCCTGAAAAAACCGATTTTACCATTGGTATTCGTGCGGATATGGATGCGCTGAGAATGACCGAGGCAAATGACTGCGAATACCGTTCACGCCACGAAGGAATTATGCACGCCTGCGGTCATGATGCTCACACCGCAATCCTTTTGGGAACGGCAAAGGCGCTCAAGGAAATAGAGAGCACACTTTCTTGCCGTGTAAAGCTTGTTTTCCAGCCGAGTGAAGAGGGAGTTACAAGCGGCGCAATTATGATGATTGAAAACGGCGTTATGGAAGATATCGATATCATGACGGGGCTTCACGTTGGTACTAATCTGAATGTCGGAAAGCTTGGAGTATGCCCCGGCTTTTCAAGCGCCTCAAGCCGCCATTTTAAAATTGAAGTAGGCGGCAAAAGTGTCCATGCAACTGCGTATGACAAAGGTGTCGATGCGTTGGCAATAGCTGTAAAAATGTATGAAGGGCTTCAGTCGATTTTTGCAAATGAGGTTTCACCGAAGGAAAGAGTGGTTTGCCGCGTAACAAAGCTTCATTCGGGCACTGCTCAGAATATTATTCCCGATTATGCCCTTATGCAGGGAACAATCCGTACCTTCAATGTTCCTTTAAGCGGATTCATCCACGACAGAATGCAGGCACTTGCAAAAAGCTTATCCGACCTTTACGGAGTTGAAATCAAGGTTCACGCACCGCTCAAGTCAACCTGTGTTTATAACAATCCGCACCTTTCTGAAATTATGATGAAGAGTATGGAAAAGGTTGTCGGCAAAGAAAATGTTGTCGAGGTTGAATATGGTATGGGTTCGGAGGACTTTTCGAGGTTTACCGATATAGCTCCGAGCGTATTCTTCCGTCTCGGCATAAGAAACGAAGAAAAGGGAATCACGCAGGTAGCGCACCAGGTCGATTTTAAAATTGATGAAGATGCTCTCATATACGGTGCGCAGAATTTCGTTCAGTTTGTCCTCGATAATCAGAACGGAATTGATATGGAAAAGCTGAAAGCGGCAGACGAAAGAAAATAAGACAGGAATTATATTACTGCAAGAGGTTTGATGCGGCTGCTCACTTGCAGAGAAAATAGTTGTCATCTAAACCATGCAGTCTTTATAAAGTTTGATATACAAGGGACAAAAAAGCCTTCCCCTCGAGGGGAAGGTGTCAGCGGTAGCTGACGGATGAGGTGGAAAATGATAACGATTGCTTTGCAATCTACACCTCACCACCGCCTACGGCGGAGCCGCTCCTCAAGGGGAAGCCTTTCGGAATAACATTTTAATTGGTTAAGTTTATCGGCACTTTAAAAACCGCCGATAAAAAGTGCCGATAAACTATTAAATTTTTTTGTC
>JAZQBI010000215.1:0-11740 GCA_045545635.1 Clostridia bacterium
CAATAAGATGCAGTAAAAGAAGGAGAATGTTGGGGAGTGAATTAATATCCTCCTTGATTTTTGTTACGTGCGCCGAGAATGACACCAAAAAGCAGACCTTTGCAATTTCTGCGGGCTGAATATTGATAAAGCCCAGGTCAATCCAACCTCGTGTACCTGTATCTTCTCTGCCTATACCGTGGATAAGAACAACGATGAGAAGTGCAAGACCCACACCCATGGCAAGATAGCGCATATTTTTGAGAACGGAATAGTCGATGAAGGTGATGATAAGTGCCGCAGTAAGACCTAAAATGAAAGCAAGCGATTGGACAAGCACAAATTTGGTGCTGCCCATGCTGGTTGTAGCGGAGTTTATCATTACTATTCCGAATATGACTGTTATAATGACCGCGGCAAGGAGCTTTATATCGGCACCTTCGCGGGAGAAAAACTTTTTAAACACGGATTAACCTCCTGTTTTGGTTTTATATGCAATAATATTATAACAAAAGTTAAGCTAAATCAATAGTAATAATGAAAAAAGTGTTGCATTGTGGGCGTGATGTGGTGTATACTATATTGGTATAAATATGTACATAAGAAAGGATTGAGTTTGAATGTACACAAACGTATTTGACGAACTTCGTGAACGCGGCCTTATTGCACAGACAACTCACGAAGAAGAAATCAGAGAATTACTCAGCAAAGAGAAGGTAACTTTTTATATAGGTTTTGACCCCACTGCAGACAGCTTGCATGTAGGCCATTTTCTGCAGATGGTTGTTATGAAGCATATGCAGGATGCCGGACACAGACCAATTGCATTGGTTGGCGGCGGAACAGGACATGTTGGTGATCCTTCCGGAAGAACGGATATGCGTTCCATGATGACTAAGGAAACAATTGACTATAACTGCGAAAAATTCAAACAGCAGCTTAGTAAGGTTATTGATTTTTCTGATGGCAAGGCTATCATGGTGAACAATGCCGATTGGCTTCTCAATCTTAACTACATAGAATTCTTGAGGGATATCGGCGCTTGCTTCTCTGTTAACAGAATGCTTACTGCAGAGTGCTTTAAGCAGAGACTGGAAAAAGGTCTTTCTTTCCTTGAGTTTAACTATATGCTTATGCAGAGCTATGACTTCCTTATGCTTAACAGGGAGTATGACTGCAAGATAGAACTCGGCGGTGACGACCAGTGGTCAAACATTCTCGGCGGTATTGAGCTTTGCCGAAAGAAGGATCAGAAGCAGACCTACGGTATGACATTCACACTTCTTACAAACAGCGAAGGCAAGAAAATGGGCAAAACCCAGAGCGGTGCTCTTTGGCTTGATCCGGAAAAAACTTCTCCATACGATTTCTATCAGTATTGGGTTAATGTTGATGATGCCGATGTTATTAAGTGTCTTAAGCTTCTCACATTCCTTCCCTTGGAAGAAATTGAAGTTATGGCACAGTACAAGGATGCGGAAATTAATAAGGCTAAGCGTGTTCTTGCTTTTGAGGTTACAAAGCTTGTTCACGGTGAGGAAGAAGCACAGAAGGCACAGAATGCCGCAATGGCACTGTTTGGCGGTGGTGCAGATGACTCCGATATGCCCACTACGGAAATAACCAAGGATGACCTTGGCAAAACAGTTCTTGATATAATGCTTATTGCAGAACTAATTCCATCCAAGGGTGAGGGCAGAAGACTTGTTCAGCAGGGCGGAGTTAGTATTGATGGTGAAAAAGTTACAGACTTTAACTTGGCTATTACCGAAGATCTTTTTAACGATGGAAAAATCATCATTAAAAAAGGTAAAAAAGTATTTCATAAGATAATACTCAAATAATAGTTTTATAAACTGTAGCACCCCGAATTTGATTAATCCAAATTCGGGGTGCTTTTTTCATTTATTTCGATATAAATTATAAAAATCTTTATTCTTCTGATTTATCTTCATCTTCAACTGTTTCAGATGATTTTTCAGACTCTTCGCCATTAGAAGTTTCTTCAGTTGCTTCGTCAGGTTCTTCTGTATTTTCTGTTTCAACATCTGCAGAATCTTCGTTTGTTTCAGTTTCATCAGGTGTTGCGACAGCTTCTTCGACTTCCTGTTCCGGTTCTGCTTCTTCAGTGGGTTCAGTTGCAGGGGCATCTTCCTTTGTTGTTTCGCCGATAGCACTGATTACAACACATCTTGCATCCTGATTCCACTCAACATTGCATCCAAAAGCCTCACTTATTGCTCTTACGGGAACAAGAGTTCTTCCGTTGAGTGCTTCAGCAGGAACATCAAGCTGAACCTGATTGCCGTTAACAGTCATAATGTCGCTGTTTATGGTAAGCTTTACGGTAGTTGTTCCGTGGGTTGCAGTAACTGTCTGGGTATCGTTGTTCCAGTCTATTGCAGCGCCAAGTGCTTCAAATATCGCACGAAGAGGAACAAGTGTTCTGGAATCTTTAATTACGGGTAACTGGTCAAATTCAACATTTTTGCCATTAACTTTAACTGTTATGGGTCTGATTACGCCAATGGAAACTTTGTTGTCTTTTTCCAGTGCGAGTATACCCAATTCTTGACAATAGGTGATGTTACTGTATGCACCGTAGGGCACGATTTCATTTCCTTCAAAATCAAGGATGGCAAGTGAAGAGTCACTCTTGTGAGCAACCTTGACAAATTTCTGATTGCAAATTTCAAGCATATGAACATCAGGGTTTTTATATATTATTTTTCCTTTGGCATCTGCTATGAGGTCACAGTTATCGACAGTTCCGATAATATAGGCAGAATTGTTTTTATTACGGGAAGGAGCATCGTAAACTACATTGCCATATTCGTCTTCAAGATGAACAAGTTTTCCGTTCATATCATATATACAAAAGTTCTTTTTTCCATCAATATATTTCTTATAACCGTAAAGTTCGTTGCTTTCTCGGTTTATTCTGTCTAGCTCAAAGGAGTCCAGTATGGCAACAGTGGAACCGTCAACATTCATTATTGTTGTTCTGGGAATAGTGGTTCCGGTTATAATGAGATAACTATTGCTTACGGGAAGGGGCAAAATATTTCCGGAATTTGCTTTGTATGTATTGGCATAATTTCCATCACCGTCAAAAACGGTCTTTGTGCTGCCGTCCATGCTTGTAGCAACAACAGTACCCATGCTTTGCATATCGGAATATTCAAAGGGAACAATCACATTTCCTGCTTTATCTATAATTCCGAAAACTTCTTTCTGACTGACAAATTTCGAGCAAACAAAACGGTCTGCACTAAGTACTTTTACGGTATTATATGTACCTGCAGGTACGATGTCATTTCCATACATATCCATTATGCCGTATCTTATGTTACCGGCATATTCGTAATATTCAATCAATCCGTTTTTATCGATGTGATTAAAGTTTCTTGATCCTGAAGGAATGTGAACACCTGTATCACTTACAAAAGCACTCGTGGCTGCAGGATAATCGTGAATGATAAATCCGTAGGGCAGAGAAGTGTATACGGAGCCGGAAACACCTTCTGCAGGATTCATAAGCCATGATAATCCGTATGTAATACCATAAGATTTTGAATTGTACACATAATCGGAAACCTCCGGAACTGTCGGGGTAGTATCGTACACATAACCGTCAACGTCCGGAACATATGTATTGAAAGAGTAAATGTAGTCATCTACACCATGGTCATCTGCGTAGATATAGTCGTCTACACCTGAGTTATACCCGGTATAAACATTGTCTGACACATTCATTCCGTATAATGCAGAACCATAAATTCTCACCAACATATCTGCATATCCGCCCGTGAAATCGGCAAAAACAGCAGGACATGCGGTAATGAGCATGCATACCGCAAGACACATTGATACATAAAACTTTAATCTTTTCATATGTTTTCTCCTTTTTATTAAATGATAAGTTAAGTATACTTACAAAATCTACATTTGTCAACTACATTACACTTATTGACAATAAGGAAAATTTTCCTTTTTATTAAGACTATTTGCTCTAAAAGGCTTTACTTTTCGAATAAAATGTATTAAAATATATTCTGTACAGATTTTTTTAGCAAAACCGGAGGTAAATATGAATTATCAAAGTACAAGAAACAGTAAAATTTCAATCAGCTCTGCTGAGGCTATAAAAAGAGGTATTTCCGAGGAGGGCGGACTTTTCGTTCCTGAAACTATTCCAACCGTGACTTCTGATGAAATAAATACTCTTGCATCTCTTAAATATTCCGAAAGAGCAAAATATATACTTTCAAAATTTCTTACGGATTACACTGCAGAGGAGATAGAGGATTGTTGCAACAAGGCATATGCAAAAGAAAAATTTGCATCTTCCGAAATTGCTCCGGTGGTTAAATTAAGTGACAGTATGCATATTCTTGAGCTTTGGCACGGTCCAACCTGTGCTTTCAAAGATATGGCACTACAGATTCTTCCTCATCTTCTTACAAAAGCAGTTAAGAAAACAGGTGAGAACAACACTATTGCTATTCTTGTTGCAACATCAGGTGATACCGGCAAAGCAGCACTGGAAGGTTTTAAGGATGTTGACGGCACGGTTATTCAGGTTTTCTATCCCGGTGAAGGTGTTTCTGAAATTCAGAGACTCCAGATGATTACACAAGAAGGCAAGAATGTATCTGTTGTTGCGGTTGAAGGTAATTTTGATGATGCTCAGACCGGAGTTAAGAAAATATTTACTGATGAGGAATACAAGGCACAGCTTGCGGAGAAATCCTACTCTCTCTCCAGCGCAAACTCTATAAACTGGGGAAGACTTGTTCCTCAGATTGTTTACTATTTCAGTGCCTATGCCGATATGCTCAAAGCGGGCAATATTACAAACGGGGAAAAAATCAACATTTGTGTTCCAACCGGAAATTTTGGTAATATCCTTGCAGCTTATTATGCAAAGAGGATGGGACTTCCGGTTAACAAGCTTATCTGTGCTTCCAACAAAAACAGTGTACTCACAGATTTTCTTACCAATGGTACATATGATAAAAACAGAATGTTCCATACTACCATTTCCCCATCTATGGATATTATAATATCCTCCAACCTGGAGCGACTTCTCTATATTGTTTCCGGTATGGACGACAAGCTTATTACAGAATATATGACTTCACTTTCAAATTCGGGAAAGTATACCGTTTCTGATGAAATAAAAAATAGAATAGACGAAGATTTTGCTGCAGGTTTCTGCGATGATGAACTCACCAAGGTTGCTATCAAAAAAATAAAGGACGAGTACGATTATACTGCAGATACCCACACAGCGGTTGCCATAAAGGTATATCTTGATTACAAGGAATCCACGGGCGATACAACCAAAACAGTAATAGCCTCAACTGCCAATCCGTATAAGTTCAACAAGAGTGTTCTTGAAGCTGTTGCTCCCGAAAATCTTGATGGATTGGATGAATTTGAGCTTTTGGAAAAATTGTCTCAGGTTAGCGGTTATGTAATACCGGAATCTCTTTCCGGTCTTAAAACCAAGGAAATCAGATTTACAAAAGTTACTACCAAAGAAAATATGAAGGATGCCGTTTCTGAATTTTTGGCATAGTATATTTTTCGGAGGGATATATGTGAAAAAAACCTACGGAGTTGTTATTGCTGCCGGAGGCAGCGGGACGAGATTCGGAACTGATGTTCCAAAGCAATTTGTTGATGCATTGGGAATTCCTGTTATTGCTCATACTATATCAAAATTTAATAATTGTGAGTATGTTTCCAAAATTGTAATTGCAGTTCACAAGGACTATGTAGTGTTTTGCAGTGACATAGTAAAACGATTAGGATATTCCAAGGTTACTTCAATTATCGAGGGAGGTACGACAAGACAGGATAGTGTGTTTAAGGCACTCAAGTCGCTTGACACAGATTATGTCCTCATACACGATGCCGCACGTCCGTGCATAGATCCCGATTCAATTGACAGGTGCTGCAAAACTCTTCGAGATTGTAAGGCATGTGCCGTAGGCATGAGAGCAGTAGACACCGTTAAATATTCAGACGATGGTGAATATATTGACAAAACACTTGATAGGGATAAGCTTTGGCTTATACAGACACCGCAGTGCTTTCAGCGTGAGTTTATACTGGCGTGTCACAAGAAGGCTGCTTTTGACAGAATAACCGCAACAGACGATTGTATGCTGGCAGAATACTACGGTGAAAAGGTCAGACTTATAGAAGGGACCGGAAGTAATATTAAAATTACAGACTACAAGGATCTTGCCATAGCGGAGGTGCTTCTGGATGATTAGGATAGGAACAGGATATGATGTTCACAAGCTTGTTAAAGATAGAAAGCTTATTCTTGGCGGCGTTGAAATTGAACACACATCAGGTTTGCTCGGACACTCTGATGCCGATGTTCTGGTTCATGCTATTATGGACTCACTTCTTGGTGCCGCGGCACTTGGAGATATAGGAAAGCATTTTCCGGATACTGATGATCGGTATAAAGGAATATCAAGTATTGAACTTTTAAAACGTGTAAAAAATATTCTTGCGGGCAGTGGCTATGTGGTTTCAAATATCGATTCAACCATCATAGCTCAGAAACCCAAATTGTTACCGTATATAGAAACAATGCGACACAACATTGCTGATGCATTGGATATAAATATAAATTGCATAAACGTCAAAGCCACAACAACAGAAAAGCTTGGCTTTGAAGGTCAGGAATTAGGAATTTCCGCAGATGCAGTTTGTATCATAAAAAGCAAAGGAGAGTAAAATATGCTTACAGACATTCAGATTGCTCAGAGTGCAAAGCCCGAACACATTGGGGTAATTGCAGGAAAGCTCGGTCTTACCGAGGATCAGATTGATTATTATGGAAAATATAAGGCAAAAATCAATCTTGAGGTTGCCGATGAGCTTAAGGACAAAAAAGACGGAAAACTTATTCTTGTTACGGCTATAAATCCAACACCTGCCGGAGAAGGTAAAACTACGATTACCGTAGGTCTTGGTCAGGCAATGAGTAAAATCGGCAAAAATGCAGTAATTGCACTTCGTGAGCCGTCGCTGGGACCCGTAATGGGTGTCAAAGGCGGTGCCGCAGGCGGCGGTTACTCTCAGGTTGTTCCTATGGAAGATATAAATCTTCACTTTACAGGAGATATGCACGCAATAACTGCTGCAAACAATCTTCTTGCCGCAATGCTGGACAATCATATAAAGCAGGGCAACGAACTTGGTGTTGATCCCACAAACATTGTTTTTAAGCGTGTTATGGATATGAATGACCGTTCGCTGAGAAATATCGTAATAGGTCTTGGCGGTAAGCTTAACGGTACACCTCGCGAGGACGGATTTATGATAACCGTTGCCTCCGAGATTATGGCAATTCTTTGTCTTGCAAAAGATTTGCACGATCTAAAAGAACGATTTGGAAGAATTATTGTTGCATACACCTATGACGGAAAGCCCGTTACAGCACATGATCTCAAAGCAGAGGGTGCAATGACACTTCTTATGAAGGATGCAATCAAGCCCAATCTTGTTCAGACTCTTGAGGGCACGCCTTGTCTTATGCATGGTGGACCTTTTGCTAATATTGCACATGGTTGTAACAGTCTTATTGCAACCAAGCTTGCACTCAAACTTGCAGATTACACGATTACCGAAGCAGGATTTGGTGCGGATCTCGGTGCAGAAAAGTTTCTTGATATCAAGTGCCGTTTTGGTGGTCTTAAGCCTAATGCTATTGTTATTGTAGCCACAATAAGAGCACTCAAATATAACGGCGGCGTCAAAAAGGATATGCTTAAAGAGGAAAACCTTGATGCTCTTAAAAAAGGTATTGTTAACCTCAAGAAGCACATTGACAATATGACATCCTACGGAGTAGGAGTTGTAGTTGCTGTTAACTCATTTGTAACCGACACAGATGCTGAAAGACAGTATGTTATAGATTACTGCAAGGAAAATGGCGTTAAATGTGCACTTGCTGAAGTGTTTGCAAAAGGCGGAGATGGCGGTGTTGAGCTTGCAAAAGCCGTTTGTGAAACAATTGAGGAAAAAGAATCAAATTATGCACCGCTTTATGATGTCAACCTTTTAATTAAAGAAAAAATCAACACTGTTGCAACAAAAATCTACGGTGCATCAGGCGTTATATATACAAAAAAAGCAGACAAAAAGATTAAACAGTTGGAGGATATGGGACTTGACAAGGTTCCTGTTTGTATGGCAAAGACACAGTATTCTCTTTCTGATGATCCTGCGCTTCTCGGTGCACCTCAGGGATTTGATATCACTGTGAGAGATGTTAATATTTCCAATGGTGCAGGATTTGCAGTGTGCCTTACCGGTGATATTATGACTATGCCCGGTCTTCCAAAGGTTCCTGCGGCGAATAATATTGATATTACTGAAAGCGGAGAAATTGTTGGTCTTTTCTAAACGGAGGATATATGGAGTTTTATTCTGAATGTACATCAGCGACAGAGGATTTTGCCTGCGAATTTGCCAAAAAGCTCACTGGAGGCGAAATAATCACACTTGATGGAGATTTGGGTGCCGGAAAAACAGCTTTTGTACGCGGACTTGCCAAAGGACTTGGGGCAACCGATGTTGTTTCAAGCCCCACATTCACTATTGTCAATGAGTACAGAACAGGTCGTGTACCCTTGCTTCATTTTGATGTTTATCGAATTGGTTCATCTGACGAAATGTACGATATAGGTTGGGATGATTATCTTAGTCAAGGGGCTGTGATTGTAATAGAATGGTCTGTTATTATAAATGACATTCTTCCGGATAACTGTACACGGATAACCATTACCAAGGATTATTCAAAATCTGAGGACTACAGAATTATCACCGTTGAAGGAGCAAGCTTTTAATGAAGATTTTTGCAATGGATACCTCAACACTTACTGCAACTGTTGCTGTGTTGGACGAAGATAAGGTTATGGGTGAATATACACTTTGCGACAAACTTACACATTCGCAGACAATTATGCCTATGACCGATGAAATTTTAAAAAAACTTAATATCACTCTCCGGGATATCGATGTGTTTTCTGTTTGCGTAGGTCCCGGATCATTTACGGGACTTCGCATAGGTATGGCAACTGTAAAGACCTTTTCTCAGGCACTTTCCAAGCCAATAATCGGTGTTTCCTCTCTTGATGCAATTGCGTATAACATATGTGTCACAGACGATACCTTCGTGTGTCCTATGATAGATGCCAGACGAAACGAGGTTTATAATGCCATTTATCAAGGCGGCTCTAAAGTAGTTGCTGACAGAGCTCTTCATATTGATGAATTACTTTGTGAACTTCGAGGCAAAAAGGTTGTTTTTTGTGGTGACGGTGCCGTGCTTCACCGAGAATTTATAGGCGGATACGGAGAAAAAGGATGGTCTTTTGCACCACCTAATCTCATTCTGTCAAAAGCTTCGTCGGTTGCATACAGTGCCTTGAAGAAAGCCCATAACAGTGAATTTGATGATGCATTTACTCTCAATCCTGTGTATTTAAGAAAATCGCAGGCAGAACGGGAAATGGAAGAAAAAAATAAATAAAACGGAGGATAAAGCAATGTTAGTAATTGGTAGTGACCATGGCGGTTATGAACTTAAGAATATCTTGGTGGACTTTCTTAAAGAAAAAGGATATGAGGTTCTCGATGTTGGTACACACGACGGAGCCAGTGTGGATTATCCCGATATTGCAGATGAACTTTGCAAAAAAATAACTGACGGCACATGCGAAAAGGGTATTCTTGTCTGCGGTACCGGTATTGGTATGAATATGTGTGCAAACAAGCACAAGGGTATAAGAGCCGCACAATGCCACGATACTTTCAGTGCCAAGATGACAGTTATGCATAACAATGCCAATGTTATTACAATGGGTGGCAGAGTTATAGGAAGTGAACTTGCAAAGGATATAGTGATGGAGTTTCTTACAAATAAATTTGAGGGCGGCAGACATGAAAAACGTGTTAATAAGATGATGTCGCTTGAAGCATAATGTGAGGTAAATATGATTGAAGCTATAGAAAATTTCCTCATCAGCATTAATCCAAGTTTTGGAGTTTTTGCGGTTTCAATGGTGCCCATCATAGAGCTGAGGGGTGCAATTCCTCTTGGAATCGGTCTTGACCTTCCGTGGCTGTGGGTGTACATTATAAGTGTCATAGGAAATATGATTCCTGTTCCCATAGTAATTCTGGTGGTAAGACCAATAATAGAGTGGCTTGTACATTCCAGAGCCTTTTCGAAAATAGGTCTTTGGCTGGATAACAGGACAAAAGAAAAAAGTAAACAAATAACAAAATATAAAAAACTTGGATTGTTTATTTTTGTCGCTATTCCGCTTCCCGGAACAGGGGCATATACAGGAGCCATGATAGCCGGCATTCTCGATATGCGTCTTAAGGATGCAGTACCCGTGATTTTGCTTGGCGTTCTGACTGCAGGAGTAATAATGACAGCGATCTCTTGCGGCGTTAAAATACTAATATAAGATTTACTTAAAGGACGGAATAAAAAATGGAAAGAAAATTATTTACATCAGAATCAGTAACCGAGGGACATCCCGATAAAATATGTGACCAGATTTCGGATGCAGTCCTTGATGCTATTCTGGAAAAAGATCCTATGGCTCGTGTTGCCTGCGAGACTGTTGTAACAACGGGTCTTGTTATGATAATGGGTGAGATTACAACAAATTGCTATGTGGATATACCAAAGGTTGCTCGTGAAACTATCGAGGAAATAGGGTATGACAGAGCCAAGTTCGGTTTTGACTGCCACACCTGTGCAGTTATGACTACAATTGATGAGCAGTCGAATGATATCGCTATCGGTGTAAATAAATCTCTCGAGGCTAAGAAAGCTGACAGTAATGAAACTGATCACGGAGCAGGTGATCAGGGTATGATGTTTGGTTATGCATGTAAAGAAACACCTGAGCTAATGCCTCTTCCTATTTCTCTTGCTCATAAACTTGCAAAAAGACTTACCGATGTAAGAAAGGACGGTACACTTAAGTATCTTCGTCCTGACGGCAAAACTCAGGTAACTATTGAATATATAGACGGCAAGCCAACTCGTGTTGATACCATAGTTATATCTACACAGCACAGTGATGACGTGACTCTAGAACAGATAAGAAAAGACATGGTTGAATATGTAGTTAAGCCCATAGTAAGCCCTGAACTTCTTGATGATGATACCAAATATTTCATTAATCCCACCGGACGGTTTGTTATAGGTGGACCTCAGGGGGATAGTGGTCTTACAGGACGAAAGATTATTGTTGATACTTACGGTGGATATGCACCTCACGGCGGCGGTGCATTTTCCGGTAAGGATCCTACAAAGGTTGATCGTAGTGCATGCTATGCTGCAAGATACGTTGCAAAAAATGTTGTTGCCGCAGGACTTGCGGAAAAATGTGAGGTTCAGCTTGCTTACGCTATAGGTGTATCCAATCCTGTATCTATATACATAGATACTTTTGGAACAGCTGTTGTTGATGAGGATGCGATTTCAAAGGCAGTAAGCGAGGTTTTTGATTTACGTCCGGCATCTATAATCCGTGATTTGGATCTCAGAAGACCGATATATAAGCAGACAGCAGCATATGGTCACTTTGGACGTACTGATATTGATCTTCCTTGGGAAAAATGTGACCGTACGGAACTTTTGAGAGAAAAAGCAGGACTTTAAATCACCATACAGGCACCTCTTTGCATATTATGTGCAAAGAGG
>JAZQBI010000216.1:0-5339 GCA_045545635.1 Clostridia bacterium
CCACAGTGTCACCTGAGAGTATATATCTTCATGACAGATCGATTGTGTTTGAAGAAATCAATGCCGAGAAAACTCTGAAATGTATAGTAATTCCCGAAGATGCAGTTACACCAGAAATCACCTTTGTAAGTGAGGATGAAACATCGGAGGAAACTTCGCACCATCAGGAGCTAACCGTTGCAGATGAAGACTCATCAACGGTGTATGTCGGAAAAACAGGAACAAAGTATCACTATTCAACTTGCGGAACGTTGAAAGGCGGAGGACAACCTATATCTATGAGCGAAGCTCTGGCACAGGGACGAACGAGTTGCAAGGTGTGTCATAGATGACTTTAAAAAACATTAGGTTCAATGTGAATGTGATTTTGGGTGCAATGTCTAATTGGTATAATGTTATGTCGTTTTTTTTAATTGACAAACCGGTTATCGGGTAATATAATTAACTCAAATTTTGGAAAGGGAGAGGGTTTGAGTGAAAAAAGCCATACAGATTGCGTACAATGATATGTTCGAAAAAAAGTGCAGATATGCACACGAAGCCGGCTTTGATGCCATCTCCGTTAATTTTTCGGAAATGATGGAAAAAACGGAATATGAATGGGAGCAGGCAGTTGAAGATGTTCAGAGAATATTGGATGATAATAAAATAAAATGTGTACAGGTACATCCATATTATTATCCGCTGGAAACTTCCTCGGAAATATTGGAAGAAAGATGTGAATTTTCCATAAAGCAGGCGGTTATCGCATGTGGAAAACTTGGAGGCACATGGTGTGCACTGCACCCTCGCACGTCGATAACTTCGGGATATCTTACGCCAAAGTCTCTTGAAGATAACAAAAAAGTTTTTTGCGAATATCTGGAACTGGCACACAAATTCAACACGGGAATTGCTGCGGAGAACCTTCCTATATTTGCCTACATAATGCCGGTTAAGCCGTTCTATTCGTCAAATCACGAGGATTTGTGCGAATTGGTTGATGCCATAAACGACGAAAAAATGAAAATATGCTGGGATACCGGTCATGCAAATCTTATGCACGCAAATCAGGCAGATGCTATAAGATACGTTGGTGACAGAATTAAATGTACACATGTACATAACAACAACGGCAGAGCGGATCTGCATCTTCCACCCGATTGCGGAAATATTCGTTGGAATGAAGTAATGGCAGCTATGAAAAGCATAGGTTACGATGGCTACTATACATTAGAAACGCATTGTATGTATCCCGAGGATCAAATGCTCAGAAACTTTGCCGGATACAATTATGAATGTCTCGAATATCTTGAACGCGTAATGGAAAGAGGAACGCTGGTATGATGAATATATTTGCTCAAAACAAAACTGCAAATCAGCTCTGGAAAATCACAGGAAGCTTCGGAGAGTTGAATGAAGAAGTAGTATGGCAAGGAAATACCTTTTCGGCAGAAAACGGAAAAATATCTGTCGTGTCCTGTATGGAGGATGGCAAAAATGGTGTTTTTGTAAGAAGCGGTAAGGTGAAAAACATCTCGGATGATACAGTTACTATTTTCAGTCTGTCGTCAAAATTCAGCTTTGACGGCGGAGAATACGATGTATATTCCCAATATAACGGTTGGCAATGCGAGAGTCTTGGAAAATGGCAGTCTCTTGTAAGTACCATTTCGGCAACATCAACAAGTGTTCGTAATTCCCATGGTTCATCACCGTTTATGGTACTCTGGTCAAATCAAGCAAACCGCGGAACAGCATTCCATCTCAATGCCTATTCAAGCTGGGAAATGAAAATTTCAAGAGTGCACATAAGCTGTGAGAAAACAATTATAGAAGTGGAACTTGGCGTTGTTGGCAGTGGTCTTGCAATAAATCTTTCTCCGGGTGAGGAACTGGAACTCCCCGAAATTATATTCTATACAGTTTTTAACAAAGTTGATATGGACTGTTGGAAGCTCCACGGATATCTCAATGAGAAATATCCCAGAAAAACCGTGCCGGTGATATACAACACATGGCTTTGCTCGTTTGATCATTTCACCGTGGAAGATGTGTCCTTGCAGATAGAAAAAGCTCAAAAGCTGGGTGTTGAATACTTTGTAATAGATGCAGGATGGTTTGGAAATAATCGTATCTGGTGGTCTTCAAGAGGTGATTGGGACGAAAGCGAAAACTTTGGTTTCAAGGGGCAGATGTCAGAGGTTGCCGACAGAGTTCGTTCTGCAGGAATGAAATTCGGTCTCTGGTTGGAGCCGGAATGTGCTTCCTTTGGTGCAAAAATAGTGGAAAAATATCCGGAGTATTTTATAAAAGGGCAGGATTCATATTTTATAGACTTTGCAAATGAAGAAGCAGGAAAATACATATTCGAAAAAATTTGCAGTGTTATTGATAAGTATGGTGCAGAATTTGTCAAGTTTGATTTCAATGCCGATCTTGATTTTGACAGATACAATTCCGGATTTACAAAATATGCCGCAGGACACAGAAAATTTATTGAAAAGCTCAGACAAAAATACCCGAATCTGTACATAGAAAACTGTGGTTCCGGAGGGGCAAGAATGACCATCAGAGACGGAAAAGCTTACGATAGTTTCTGGCCTACCGATAATCAGAGTCCATATCACAGCTTGCGTATTTTTAAAGACAGCATACTTCGTATGTCGCCCCAGTGGATTGAAAACTGGATATCCGTATGCTCAATTGAGAATATGATTCCCACTCGTTTTGCAGACGAAAATTCCGACAAGTTGCTTTCTACAAATGATGCCCTGTGGGACAGCATAACCGGTGTTCACAATAGCTTTTTGAAAGGATTTCTTACAGGCGGTCCCATTGGTCTCAGCTTTGATCTTACATCTTTGTCCGAAAATGCGTTTGAAGAACTTGGGGAATTTATATCAAACTTTAAGTCAGAACGTGATTTTTGGAAAGATGCGGTATGTCACATTCTTACAGATACCGAATCTACGCTTGTACTTGAATTCAGAAATTCTGATTTTTCAAAAATAGAGCTTGTTGTATTTACACACAAGATGATGCAAACCAATATCCGCATATATCCCCAAGTAGATACCGATTTTAAATACAGAGTTTCACAAGAGGAAATTATAAGTGGTTGTAATCTTAAAAACAACGGAATAGATGTCCCGATAAAAAAATCATATTCGGCTCAATTTGTAACTCTGCAGGGTGTGTGATGGTAATAATTATCAAAGTGTGTTAAATGTAATAATAATGTTTAAAAAAACAGAGGATAACGGATTGTGTTTCCGTTATCCTCATTTTTTTGTGTGGTTATTAGCCTTCGTAGTTATATCCTGCTTCAACAGTCTTTATATTGTTTTCCAAAAGTTCGGGTTTGGAAGAAGGAACGAGCTTCTTAATAGCACCTTCGAGTTCTTCCAGAGTAAACATTCCTGTTTCCTTAACGAGCTTACCTACAAGAATCATATTGGCAAGCTTGGGCAGTCCCATCTTGTTTGCCATATCTGTTGCAGGCACTCTGTAAACATCTATGTCATCTCTCTTTGCTTCTCTTTCTACAAGAGTACTGTCCACAATTGCTTTTGCACCGGGAACGAGCTGATCCTCAAATTTGTCAAAAGAGGGAGCGTTCATTGCGATGAGAGCAGTAGGCTCAACAATTATAGGAGATGCAACGGGTTCGTCGGACACTATAACGTGACAGTTACAGGTACCACCGCGCATTTCGGGGCCGTAGGAGGGGAGATGGGATACATTCTTATTCTCTATCATACCGGCGTATGCGATTGCTTTACCTGCAAAGAGGATACCCTGACCGCCAAATCCGGCAAATATTGTTTCGTATGTCATTTTTACTTTTCCTCCTTCGAAGTGTCCTTATATACTCCCAAAGGATAGTGAGGAAGCATATTTTCTCTCATCCAGTCGAATGCTTCGACAGGATTTAAGCCCCAGTTTGTAGGACAGGTGGATACCACCTCAACAAGAGAGAAGCCCTTGCCGTCAAGCTGATTCTGAAAAGCCTTTTTTATAGCGGCTTTTGCGGCTTTTATGTGGGGAACAGTATCTACGGTTACTCTTTCGATGTAGGAGGGACCGTCAAGAGTTGCAAGCATTTCGCTAACTCTTATGGGGTTACCGTTTGCTTTCTGGTCTCTGCCGTAGGGAGTGGTCTGTGTCACCTGACCGAGAAGTGTGGTAGGAGCCATCTGACCTCCTGTCATACCGTAGATAGCGTTGTTTATAAATATTGTTGTTATGTTTTCGCCTCTTGCTGCTGCATGAACTGTTTCTGCAGTACCGATAGCGGCAAGGTCACCGTCACCCTGATAGGTAAATACAACCTTGTCGGGATGAACTCTCTTTATACCTGTTGCAACAGCAGGCGCTCTTCCGTGTGCGGCTTCCTGCATATCACATTCAAAATAGTTGTAGGCAAACACACTGCAGCCTACGGGTGCAACACCGATTGTTTCACCTTCAATACCCAGTTCGTCTATAACTTCTGCCACCAGACGGTGCACAATACCGTGAGGACAGCCGGGGCAGTAATGGAGGGGTATATCTGTAAGTGCATGAGGTCTTGTGAATACTTTTTCCATTATTTGTCACCTCCGACAATTTTTTCTATCTTAGCGAGTATTTCGTTAGGTGTGGGAACGATACCGCCGGTTCTTCCGAAGAAGTCAACCTTAGCTCTGCCGTTAACGGCAATCTTAACATCGTCTACCATCTGTCCCATACTCATTTCAACTGCCAGGAAGGTCTTATCCTTGCCGTTTGCCAGTGCTGCTTCAAAAGCTTCATAGGGGAAGGGCCAGAGTGTGATAGGTCTTATTATACCAACCTTGATGCCTTTTTCCTTTGCTTTTGCCATAGCAGTTTTTGCAATTCTTGCAGTAGTACCGTAAGCTACGAGTACAACATCTGCATCCTCTGTATCAACTGCTTCAAATCTTACTTCGTTCTTTGCTATTTCATCATACTTCTTCTGTCTTGCAAGCACAAGGTCTTCGAGGTCCTTGGGTTCAATAAAGAGGGAGTTTATAATGTTTTTCTTTCTTTCCATTTTGGTTCCTGTTGTAGCCCAGGGCTTTTCGGGAAGTGCGCTGGTATCTGCATCCTTAAATTCAACAGGCTCCATCATCTGACCGAGCATACCGTCACCCATTATCATAACAGGGCATCTGTATTTGTCACCGATGTCAAAAGCATCTGCGGTTAAGTCTACCATTTCCTGAATGGAGGAGGGAGCGAGAACTACAAGGTGATAGTCACCATGTCCGCCGCCCTTTACTGCCTGATGATAGTCAGACTGTGCCGGCTGAATACCGCCAAGGCCGGGACCGCCTCTTACTATGTTTATTATA
>JAZQBI010000217.1:0-6307 GCA_045545635.1 Clostridia bacterium
GCCTTTATCATATTTTCACCAAGAACAGTACGGGGTTTATGAAAACCCGGAGTATCAAGAAACACTGCCTGAAAATTATCGTCGTGCAGTATTCCGAGAATTTTGCTTCGTGTTGTCTGCGGTTTGGGAGACATAATTGCAATCTTCTGCCCAACAAGTTTATTTAGGATGGTGGATTTTCCAACATTTGGTCTGCCTACTATGGCAACATAACCGGATTTGAAGTTATCGTTCATTTTTGCCTCCCTTTATTACAAACAAAACCGTAAGCACAAAAAATATTATGTACTTTGGCCTTGCAAAAATATTCAAAAGTGACGGGAAAAGAATTTTTGTATCAAAAAACAAAATATATGCAACAGCCAGTGAAAACAGTGCAGATACAAGTACAAAGGCTGCCGCCGTATCTTTGGCTCGTTTGGCGTTTATATTATATTCGTCCGTACAAAGGTCTACCGTATGCTCAACAGCAGTGTTCACAAGCTCTGTTACCAATACAAATGCGATGGCAATAAACAAAAGTGCATAATCGTACTTTGAGAAATTATAGTACTCAGTGAACATGGTTGTTCCGATTGCGGCACAGATATGAAACCTCATATGGCTTTCTTCTCTTATTGTATTGTACAGTCCCTCCAGAGCATATCTGAAACCCCAGAAGGATTTACCTTGTGAGGGAAAGTGTTTCAAGGGTTTCTTCCTCCTTACGGCGCATTACCTCTCTGTCTTCATCGGTTTCGTGGTCATAGCCCAAAAGATGCAGAACACTGTGGCATACAAGATAGCCGATTTCTCTTTCCGGAGAATGTCCGAATTCTTTGCTCTGTTCGATTGCCTTTTCCACAGATATAACAATATCGCCAAGTATCAGTTTATCTTCATAGTAGTCCCCTACTCCGGCTATCATTTCACCGTCTTCGTACTCAAGCACGGGAAAGCTCAGCACATCGGTTTCCTTATCTATTCCTCTTTGTTCATTATTGAGCACTCTGATGTTTTCGTTATCGGTAAGTGTCACTGCAACATAACAATCCTCGGGAAAGTCCTCCATATCCAGAGTACGCAAAATAACATTACTGATAAGGTCCTCTGTACTTTCCGCTATTTCCATTTTATCCTGTTCATTTACTATATCTGTAACTACCTGCATTTATTTACCCTCCGTTTTTCTTTTGTATGAGGATTCCCTCTTTTCGTATGCTTTTATTATCTTCTGCACAAGGCGGTGTCTCACAACATCTCTCTCTGTAAAATAGCAGAATGCAATATCATCTATATCACGAAGAACACCTATTACATCCTTAAGACCGCTCTTTTTGCCGTCGGGCAAATCGACCTGAGTAATATCTCCCGTAACAATTGCCTTGGAATTGAAGCCTATTCTTGTAAGGAACATCTTCATCTGTTCGGGAGTGGTATTTTGTGCTTCATCAAGTATTATAAAGCTGTCATCCAGAGTTCTTCCTCTCATATAGGCAAGAGGCGCTACCTCTATTGCACCTTTTTCGGAAAGTCTGGCAAAATTTTCCATGCCAAGCATCTCATACAGTGCATCGTAAAGAGGTCTTAAATAAGGGTCAACCTTATTTTGCAAATCACCCGGAAGAAAGCCGAGCTTTTCTCCCGCTTCCACTGCGGGACGGGTGAGAATTATCCTTGCCACCTCTTTGTTTTTAAATGCTTTTACAGCCATTGCAACTGCAAGATATGTTTTGCCTGTTCCGGCAGGACCAATTCCAAAGGTTATTGTGTTTTTACGTATTGCATCCACATAGGCTTTCTGTCCCATGGTTTTGCTTTTTACAGGTTTTCCTTTTGCGGTGATGCACACACAATCGCTTCCGTACAGTGCCGCCGGATCTATCCCGTCCCTGACACTCTGTATTGCATATGCTACATTCTGGTCATTTAATACCTCTCCGCTGTCTATAAGCCGCATAAGGTTGCAAACTGCCTCCGAAGCCATATTGACACTGTCTTCAGGTCCGGATATTCTGACCGATTCTCCCCTGCTTATAATACTTACGCCAAATTCATTTGATAGCGCATTAATGTTCTTGTCGTATTCACCAAAAAGGGATATTATCTTGTCAATACTGTCAAATTCAATTATTTTCTCCAAAGGTACTGTCCTCCGCATCTGTCACTTCTATTTCAACAGCACGGGCAATATCTTCCAGACTCTCGATAGTTACCGAGATGTTAAGATTTCCACCCGGAAGCTTTTCATAACTGTATGTTCTCCTGAGTGTAACCGAACCCTCTGCCCGTTGTGCTTTAATTTTGTGGGTAAGACTTTCCACTGCCTCCGATATTACTTTACTGTCAGGAATAATCTCATCCTTTAGTATTATCTCATAAAAAACCTCCGTTGTAAAGGTTATTGGCAAATAAATATTCTTAAATATTTTTATATTTTCTGTTTTCTTTTCTGATTGGAAGTTATCAAATTTACATTTTTCCTTTAAATAAAGCTTAAAGGTTTTTCCAAAAAAATTAACTTTAAATCTTTTTTGCAAATTTCCTGTTCTTATTTTGTTTGTCTGTGTATGATGATATTCTCCCTCAAGACTTCTCCAAGTTCTTGCCGTTACGCTTCCTCTTGATGTAATATACCTGTTTCCGCCATAAGCAGTCTGAGTTATTCCGCTTACAAGAAGGTCGCCTTTTTGCACGGTATCACCGCGAACAACGGTTTTTCTTCCGCTTCTTACCTGCATATCGTATATTACACCCGGCCAGGATGCAACAAGATTACATGGCTTTGTTTTGTCAAGAACAGAAAGTGCATCCCCCTTTTCCCGAACCTCAACATACGCCCTTGTACCGTCAAGGCTTACCCAAAGCCACGAAAGTGTATCCAGCTTAATCAATGACTCGTTTTTAATATCCGACAGGTCATGACCAAAACGAAAAGCACCTATGTATATTCCGTTTTCTTTAAGAACACTTATTATTTCTTCTGATTTTGTCGTTTCGTTTCCCACAATATCAATTACCCATATGCAAGAGGTAAGATACACCATGATGGCAAGTGTAAGAAATGCTCCGGCAAAAAAACCGTATCTTCTCCTGTGAAGTCTGAAAAAAAATCCCATTCCGTCCTTTTTGACTATTTTTAACCTTACACCACTTCTTTTTGCAACGGGTCTTATTCTCCTGAAATCCGAAAATCTCATTGCACAACGAGGACCATCCGCACTGTAACTTATGGCTGTAAGCGTAATCCCATCCTTGCCGCACTCATTCACGAATCTTTCGAAATTTTTTGGGCTTATCTTTACCGTAACCGTATTAGAAATCTCCCTCATAATTCCTCCGATACCAAAGACGGTTTATAAGCTACCTCATCAATTTTTCCACAGGCGATAATTCTGGATGGTGAAAAATATTCCACTGTCAGGTTTTGACCTTTTATGCAGATATAGATTTCGTCCGTCTCCAGAATCAGACTGTTTATATCGAATATTTTTATACTCCGATAGTTTTCAATAAGTATTTTTGTGTTTGATACAATATGCACAGTGGGTTTTTCTTTTGCAAGACTCTCCATATTATTTGTTATTTCTTTAATTTTATTTATCATTGACATATGAAAAAACCTCCGTCATAAAATACTTTATGAAGATAATTGCAGATATATGTGGAGGTTATGAAACTGTGAAAAACAAATTAAAAATTCTGCCCTATTGTGTGATACTTATAATGTTTTTGGTTATGCGAAACAGTGCTGACGTAATAAACATTGTCAAAAACAGTCTCAACCTATGTTTTTCTACTGTTATACCGTCGATTTTTCCATTTATGGTGTTATCCGGTGCATTGGTTGCGGTAACTACAAAAGATACCTTTTCCTTTCTTGAACCTATTACAAAAAAATTATTTGGTATGAATTCACAATGTATAACTCCCATGGTTTGCGGTTTTGTCTGCGGGTTTCCCATTGGGGCGAAATGCACTGCGGAGCTTTACCGTCAAAAAAGCATATGCCGAAGTGAAGCGGAATCCCTCATGGCTTTTTCAAACAACCCCGGACCGATGTTTGTCATTGGAGTAGTCGGAATAGGTTTGTTTAAATCATTTGAAGCCGGTATCTTGCTATATGGAGTTCAACTGTTTTCTTCACTTTGTGCGGCAGTTGTATTAAAAAAATTTACTACGCATCAAATCAGCAGAAATAGTTTGTACACGAAAGGAAAAAAAGATTTTTCCTCCTGCGTATGTGACAGCATCACCGGAACTATAAGCATTTGCGGTTTTGTAATGTTTTTTTCTGTCGTTACTCACCTTTTGTCACCTCTGTCGGATTTCATGCCTGAAGAAATATCTTCTGTAATATACTGTCTGACCGAAATCACAAACGGGATTTACAATGTTGCCTCTGTAAACTCCCCTATTGCATACAAACTTGCACTGGCTTCTTTTGCTTTGGCATGGTCGGGTTTTTCCGTTCATATGCAGGTAAAAAGTCTTATATCCGATACCGATCTCTCTATGAAAAAATATTATATCACCAAAGCATTAACAAGTGTTTTTTCTGCTTTGGTAACTTTTGCAATTTTTAAATACCGTGATAACATTTTTCTGTTTTCCATTAACCATAAGCTTTTGATATTCTCTGTACTTTTTGTTATATGTTGTTACTCATTGACAGGAAATTACATCAAAAAAAGAAATCCGTTCTATGCCCACAGGCTTAAAACGAATTTCTCATAATTATTAATCTAATATATAAACATTCACACTTCTTCTTCCAAACTGCATACATTCGGAATAAGAATCAAAGAACAAGTCAACCTTGTTCCCTTTAATTGCACCACCGGTATCCTCTGCTACACAGTAGCCATATACAAAGCTTCCGTCTGCGGATTCAATGTACATTCTTGTGCCAAGAGGAATAACTCTTGGATCTACTGCAACTGTTCCATACTTTGCATGTGTACCGGAAGCGGTAATGCCATATCCGGGATCACCAGGTCTTTTACCGCAGCTCTGGAAGGATAGGTCATAAGCAGTTGCGTTGCAGGTAATTACCTTGGAATAACTGAAATCCTGTGACTTTTCAATATTTCGCTTGGCATTGGAATGAGTGCCGACAGCCTTCACCTGAGTAACAGGCTCCTTGGTAATTTCATCGGATATAAGTTCACGACTTACTTCTACACCGTTTTCACTGACAACTTCATATGTTTCAAGCTTAATGCCGTTTTCGCCTTCGGTTACAATTTTACTTTCCGAAATATCCATAGCGGAATCTCTTACAGTTTTGGTATCAAAGGGAATCTGAGATTCTACCTTGACGATTCTTCTTACAACTCTGGTTATCTCAATGTAAGCATCTGCCTCCAATTCGGAGTCTGTAGGAATGTTGATAATGTCGTGGTAGTTAATGTCAATATTCTGTTGTCTGAGAAACTCACCAACTGTTTCTGCACTTGTAAGGTAATGCTCTTCCCTACCTGAAATATTTACAGTAACATTTTTTAGTCTTTGAACACGTACTGTCTGTGATGATGTGATGTAGCTTTCCAATGAAGGTGTAACCTCAACATTTTCCGGAAGGCTTACACCTCCGGCAGCCAACAGTTCTTCAACCGTTGCACTTGTTGAAACCAATTCGTATGAATTTTCGCCATCAATAATTTCAACATCAAAGTACTGAGGTGCAGCATGAGAACCTGTAACTGCAAATGTGAATACAAAAGCACATATTGCAGCAAAGCCCTTTTTAAAAACAAATACACCGTTTAACACATCATAAATATTTCTATCTTGGTGTTTCTTATGTTCAGACAAACAAATGTTGACACATTTTATTTTTTTGAAATAATCTGAAAACATAAATGCCTCCTTAATAGACTTTTTGCGTTCGTCGTCCATTGTAGGTTAAAAAAAAAGTTTTGTCAAATTCCAAAAAAAAAATCATTGTGCACAATAAACAAAAAAACTGTATTTTTTTGACGGATTGAATATCAAAACTTTTTGAAGACTTAAATTAGCGTAAAAAGCGACAAACACTGAGAAAAACAAGTCACTATAATAATTAACCCGTTTTTACGAAAATATTACAAAACGCATATTTTTTGTGCAGAATAAACAAAATTTGCCCTTGAGCAAAAACAAGATGTTGTGGTTCTGAATTCTTTTACCACAATATGTGGTTGCCCCTACTGCTAAAGCCCTTAATAAATGCTTAACAATTTGCGAATGTGTCTTATTCGACACTGTTACGATAGGGATATTTGAGCTTGAAATTTACATAGAAAACATTATGTAAACAAATTTCCTGCGTTTTTTATTTACAAAA
>JAZQBI010000218.1:0-6634 GCA_045545635.1 Clostridia bacterium
TATTCAAACTCGGCATTTTTAGAAAGCAAAAATCTCAACCAATTTTCGAGTTCCTGATTTCCCTTTTTTAATGATTGCAAATCATAATTAGTACCAACAATTTCATGAGTTTTATCGTGAATACCCCATAGCATATATGCACAGTTTCTGTCGCTAAAGGCTGCACCATTAGCCAAAGCACTAATATCTTTTCCAATCATTTCAGGATCATAATTATCGTGTTTAAACTCAAGCCATGGTAATTCATTCGATTGTTTTATCAAATTATTTACAAGTTCTTCTAGATGTTGCAAAAAAATTCCTCCCTTGCAAAAAAGTTAAAATTTGTTATTTTAACGCCTTACCTTTCTATTTCTATGTTGTCAACAGAAAATTCCAGGCACATCTGAATGACCTCGTTTTTTGTTCTGCCTGTTGCACCACATATTTCATCAAGTTTTTTAATTAAATCAAGGGGCAATCTTGCAGAAACAACCGCAGTTTCACCCGTATATTTTTTTGAAGATATTACAAGTTTCTTTTCAGCCAATGTTAACACCTCATTTAATCAAACATTAAAATCTAATTATATACATTATATTGTACTACAAAAGTTTACAAAAGTCAACAGCATTTGCCTAACAAGAAAAATTGTCACGTCAAAAAGATACGGCAACTATTTTTATTTATTCTTTAAATTCGTTACAAACTACAAAAACAAAGCAATGCGGCGATACAATAGCCGTAAAGCTAAATTGTATCGCCGCATCTTAATACTTTCTTATGCGCAAGCCGTTAAAGGCGGTTTTTCTTATTTATATATTGCTTTTTCAACAACGGTAATTACCTACATTACCTGTGTCCGAAAAGCATCCCTTATCGGGCGGAAAAAATTCATCAACAGGGAAGTGGAGCTTATCAAAGATTTCGCAAGGATTGCTGTCGCTTGTTACACTGCACTCGTCATCGGGAATACAGAAGTCGATAACAGGGATAAGAAGCTGTACATCTCTGACAAGTCTTACGATTGTAAAGAGACCGAGAGTGATAACTACTTTTCGTAAGTTTTCACCGTCAACGATATTTTCCTCAAAGATGGAGCAAATGCATTCGGGAACAGAGTTTACATCTGTTTCACCGCAGCAGCAACAGCAGCTGTTGTCCTGAGGCTCAACAATTCTGGCACCGAGAGCTATGGGATCCACAACTTCGATGTGTGCCTCGGGCAGGTTATTCTTCTGCCAGAGCTGTACATCGCCGCTGTCAAACTTGTATTTTGAGCGGAAGGTCTTTGCGTTTCCTTCGGAGCCGAAGAGAATAACCTTCTTATCATAAACTGCCAGACCTTCCACAGTGCAAGGTCTTCCCATACCGGTAAACACATCAAGTGTTACACGGAAGAAAAATCTGAGATCAACGGAATAATATCCGCGATTAAACTGAACAGGCTCCACATCTGAATATATCCAGATGATTTCCGCTTTTTTCGCCTTTACGCTTATTGCTCTGTCTACAAGGCACTGACCTGCCTCTGTCAGATATACTCTTAAGTTTTCGATACATTCTTTGTCCCTGCAGGAATCATAGATTTTCTGTGTTTCTATGCAGGTATTACCACCGTTGCAATCAGAAGCGTTACCGCAGTGGTTTGCACAGGGGTTATTGCATGCCGTGTTGCATCCGGAAAGTACTTTTTCAACCATTACAAATTCCTCCCAACAGCAGATTTAAGTCTTTCGGTACATAATATGCTTCTGTTGGAAGGTTGGTTACTAAAATATTTTTATTCTGCGATTTCTTCTATAAAGAAGTATTCATATCCCGCGTCGTGAAGTATTTTTGCACAGAGCATCGTCTTGTCGTGGTAGTCACTCTGGTACGCAAAATATTCGGGATAGAAATACTGCTCATGGGTTGCATAGCCCACATATTCATTGTCAAGATGAGGTTTGAATTCCGCTTCAAGCTCGTCCAGGGGAGTGAGGTTATAGCAGGAAGCATAGCAGAATCTTTTGAAACGTATACCAATCTCTTCATCCTTATAGGAGTCAAAGTTTGTAAGCATGCTGTCGCTTATCTCCTGACTTATGTGGTTGTATCCGCAGATGGAGTTGTTTATGGCCTTGTCCCTTGTACCCCGGGAAAATACGCCTGTTTCCGGCTTGCGGTTGTTAAGAAGTCTCTGGGAATGACCGTAAGGAAGAGAGTCAGGATCTCCGTTATACTCTTCCTTTGGACCGTAGGAAGCTCCCATAAGCTTTATTCCGCTGTCGTATATAGCCTTACAACCCTCTTTGGACACAGGGAGCCAGTGAGTGAGAACCGCCTTTGCAAAGCTCTTTTCCCCTGCAAAGCGTTCCACCTGGCCTCTTATCATATCCAAAACTTTTTTCACATCATCATAGTCTGCATTTACAAAGGGATAGTCCGGAAATTCCTGCAAAGAGTGAAATCCGAATCTTATCCAGTCGGAATTTGCTTCCCATTCCCCTTTGTATGTATCGGGCATATCGGCAAGTGTAAACTCGTCCATACCGTAGTAAAAGTCTGTACGGTAGAACAGGTTGAGCTGTACCTTAAGTCCGTACATGTCGTGAGCCTTTTTGAGGCTTGCAAGAAATGGCTGGTCAAAGATGGACTTTGGCTTCTGTCTTGCTATGTCTCTTAAACACCAGATAACATCATCAATAAAAAAGTAACATTTTTTCATAACAGATCTCCTTTTGTTTTGATGACAACATTATAACCCGTTTTTTTGCCAATTCAATATAAAAAAAGACACCATATGGACAAAACGACGATTTTGTGATATAATGGTTGTTAAAGAAGGTGTTTTTGTGGACGGTATATATCTTGAATTTAGCAGTATTCCCAAAATAGGCTTTGCCCACCACTTCCGTATGGAGCATTACAAACAGAATGTCGGTTGTCACAACCGCAAAAGTCTGGAAATTGTTTATACAAAAGAGGGAAGCATCATAGCTGAAATGTATGACAAAACCTACAATATCCTGCCGGGAAGCATACTTGTTCTTCTGAGAAACATTCCCTTGCGTCTCTATGCTCCCGACAGCAGTGCCCGCACCCACTGTTCTTTGGAGCTGGTTGTGGACTTTGAGCACGAAATCCTGTGGGAAAATGATTCTGCCTGCAGGGATTCCGGAGGCTTTCTTCTTCCTTTTATAAACCCTCCCTGTCAGAAGAACGAAGAATTAAAGAAAAAGCTCTTTGCAGTGGTATCCGATGTCAGTGCCAAGGGCGGTATCGGAAATATGGCAGACTCGGCAAACGCCATGGCAATTCTCTCCGAGCTTGACGGAATATATCGGGAAAGCATGTACAGCTCATCGGATACGGCAAGTGTGACTGCATACAAGATAAAAGCCTACATAGCCGACAGAATTCAGAGTGATATTCCCCTTGAAGATATAGCAGACCATCTTGGCAGGACACCGGGATACTTGAACAGCGTGTTCAGAAAGTCATCGGGAATAAGCATACATCAGTATATAAATAAGGAAAAGGTAAGAATAATATCCGAGCTTATTCTGGAGAGAAAGTTATCCTTTAAAGAAGCCTGCGAAAGTATGGGTATAGAGGATGTTTCCTACGGATATCGTCTTTTCAAAAAACAAACCGGACTTACACCGGGACAGTTTGCTTCTGCAAAAAGGCATTTCCGATAAATTAAGTACAAAGTGCTAAAAAAAATTGCAAAAATACGGGGTGTTTGTGCATATTGCACATAAAGCACTCCGTATTTTTGTCATTCTAAAAAAAGGAAACAGACGATATTATATCGAAATATGCAGTATACGGTATTTTAACATCAATAGCAACCGTTATCGGTGTTGATTTTTGGCACCGTGAGATTTTTAGAGGAGGGTAAGACAATGATTGGTACAGAAAAAATTAGGAACGTGTGCATACTGGCACACTCAAATGCAGGCAAAACCTCGCTTTGCGAAGCAATGCTTCATAAGGCAGGAGTTATAGACCGGATAGGAAGTACTCAGGAAGGCAATACAATTTCTGACTTTGACAGTGAAGAAATCAAAAGATGTATATCTGTAAACACCTCTGTTATTCCTATTGAGTGGAACGATGCAAAGATTAATTTTCTTGATACCCCCGGTACTCCCGACTTTGTGGGCGAACAGCTTGAGGGTGCATCGGTGTGCGGAACCGCCCTTATCGTAGTAAGCGGTAAGTCCGGCGTAAGTGCAGGTACGGAAAGAGCCTGGAACATCGCTGCAAAGAAATCCAAGATTGTTTTTGTAAACAAGCTTGATGATATGAAAGCTGACTATGCCAAGGTTGTTGAACAGTTGAACGACAGCTTTGGAAAGTCCATTGCCCCCTTTACATTCCCCATAAAAGAGGGTGACAAGCTTACAGGCTTTGTTGATGTTATCAAAATGCGTGCAAAGATGTTCTCCCCCGAGGGCGACACTCACCGCTATGAGGAAATCCCTGCAAGCCACAAGGAAATAGCAGACAGAAGCCGTGACCTCCTTTTGGAAGCCGTTGCCGAAGTAAGCGAAGAATATATGGAAAAATACTTTGGAGGCGAAGAGTTTACAGAGGATGAAATCAAAACTGCACTTAAATCCGGTATCAAGGACGGAACAGTTGTTCCTGTTATCTGCGGAAGTGTGGCGGCAAAAATCGGTATAACACATCTTCTGAATACTATAGCAGACTATATGCCTGCACCCAATGAGTTTATGCATATCGAGGGCGAAAACAAAAAGACAGGCGATATCGTGGAGATAGAATGTGACTCCTCCAAGCCCGTTATAATACATATATTCAAAACCGTTGTAGACAACTATGTAGGCAAGCTCTCCTACTTCAAGGTTCTCTCCGGTACATTAAAACCCGATTCTACTCTTGTTAACCCTGCAAAGGGCAAAGAGGAAAAGGTAACTAAGATATACACACTCCTCGGCAAGAAGCAGACAGAGGTTTCCTGCTTGTACGCAGGTGATATCGGTGCTACGGCAAAGCTCTCTGTTACAGAAACAGGTGACACCCTTTGTGACAGCTCACTTCCTGTTGCAATCGGTGCAATAAGCTTCCCCAAGCCTGTACTTTCTATGGCTATTGAACCCAAGGCAAAGGGCGATGAAGAAAAGATTAGTGCAGGTCTTAATAAACTTGCAAGCGAGGACAGAACATTCTCACTTGTCCGCAATCACGAAACTCACGAAACAATAATCTCCGGCGTTGGCGAACAGCACATTAATGTTATCTGTTCCAAGCTGGAGGGTAAATTCGGTGTATCTGTAAATCTCAAAGAGCCCAAAACCCCCTACCGTGAAGCTATTAAGGCAAAGGTTAAGGCAGAGGGTAAACATAAGAAGCAGTCCGGCGGTCACGGTCAGTACGGCCATGTATGGATTGAATTTGAACCTACAATAAGCGATGAGCTTGTGTTTGAAGAGCAGGTTGTGGGCGGTGCTGTTCCCAAGAACTTCTTCCCTGCAGTAGAAAAAGGTCTCCGTGATGCTATGCAGGAAGGCGTGCTTGCAGGATATCCCATGGTTAACCTGAAAGCTACACTTCTTGACGGCTCCTATCATGCAGTTGACTCTTCGGAAATGGCATTCAAAACTGCTGCTTCCATTGCATACAAAGAGGGTATTCCCAAGGCTAAGCCGGTTATCCTTGAGCCTGTAGGCACAGTTAAAGTGCTTGTTTCCAACAGCTACACAGGTGATGTTGTGGGCGACCTCAACAAGCGCCGCGGCAGAATCCTCGGTATGAATCCTACTGATGCTAATGCAACGGAAATCGAGGCTATTGTTCCTGCTTCGGAAATGAATAAATACGCAACAGACCTCCGTGCCCTAACAAACGGCAGAGGAAGCTTTGAGTATGAAATAACAAACTATGAAGAAGCACCTCAGGTAATAGCTGATAAGATTATTGCGGAAAGTAAAAAGTAATGTTCTGTGGGATGCTGCGTACCCCCACGCCCCCGCTTTTTCAATATGAAATTGTTATTAATTGTATTATTTACGAAGGGGACTTCCGCAGTCCCCTTCGTGCATCCCCTGCTCTCCGCTGTGAAATATGCAGGAAAATCAAAATCAAAAATCCAATTCTCATCCGAACGCTGCGGAGAGGGCGATTTTCGCCCTTAGTCCTCGCTAAACGGCAAATGCATAAGGGAACTGAACTATTGCATTTGCCGTTTTCGGAAGAATTGGATTTTTTCTCTTTGATTTTTAAATCCTGCATATTTCAATGCGGAATTTGAAGCTACTAATTATGGAAAATGTGTTTTGAAAACAGAATAAATTAGAAAAAATTTTGATATTCGACATCAAGCGACATTATTCCCGATTGACTTTTATGTAATTTTATGTTACCATAATTTTGCGAAACAACTATTAATATGAGTCTACAAAGGTCTGTATTTTTACTTTAGTAAAAATGCTGACTCGCTTTTAACACGCCTTTGTAGACATGTAAAAAGTTGTTTCGCGACATGAGTCGGGCATTTTTCGTGCGTCGGCTCTAACGCCGGCGCATTTTTAATTTATATCAAAAACTAAAAAAAGGAGAAACTAAAAATGATTGATTACCAAAAGATGTATTATGAATTATTTAATGAAATTACAGACATTATAGAAAAGCTAAAACAAAT
>JAZQBI010000219.1:0-1947 GCA_045545635.1 Clostridia bacterium
GCATGGGTTATTTTTTCTGTGATTTGTTGAGGTTCAGTTGAGAAAGGGCGGTTATACTCTTTTTGTGTATTGTAAGATGCCCTTGTTTCGCTGGGGCATGAAGAGCAGAAGCCCTCTGCTTATAGAAGTATCGTGGAAGGAATTTGTGTTCCTGCCAATGGATAAGGTGGTGAAATTGAATGTATGTGCTTATTTTATCGGGAATGGCATTATGCCTGGCTGCAGGTCTGTATTGGATGATTGGAAAATGGGCCTTGCTTTATGGTATTGATACAAAAGGAAAACGGTTCTGGATGATACGGTTGGGAATTACCGTTTTTGCGGGCAGCTTGTGTCTCATATGGAGTGTGGCGGGGCTGGTTGAAGTCCATTTAATCGTGTTATTTGCAATTGTGGAATTTGTTGCTTTCCTGATACGGCACATTGCAAAGAACCATACGAAGGAAAAAAGGTATTCTGTTTTCCGCAGACTTTACCACAGCGGGATAATCCCAATATTGGTCACTTGCTTGATGATGGGCTATGGCAGTCTTAACATGAGACAGATTATCCGAACAGAGTATACTGTGACATCAGAAAAGCTCCAGTCAGGTTATGAAGTGGTTTTGATAACGGATACTCATTATGGCACGGTTCAAAACCCGGATATCCTGATTCAAAAAATAGAAGAGATTAATGCTTTGCACCCGGACATTATATTGCTTTGCGGAGATATAGTGGAAGAAGGAACGACAAAGGAATCTATGCAGGAGGCATTTCGGATATTAGGAAGTCTGGAAAGTACATATGGAACCTATTTTGTTTATGGGAACCATGACCGGCAGGATTATAGGACGGCAGTTTCCCGCTCCCGTACTTATACAGATGAGGAGCTGGTACGGGCGATAGAGGAAAATGACATTAAGATTCTGTGTGATCAGTGGATTAACATTGGCGATGATCTGGTATTAGCTGGTCGGGAAGATGCCGCAAGAATACCCGGACGCCTTTCTTCTATAGAGCTGCTAAACGGAGTAGATCAGAATAGATTTATTATAGTAGCGGATCATCAGCCGATAGAGGCAGAGGAAAACGCAGCAGAAGGGGCAGACCTGCAGTTATCTGGACACACTCATGCAGGGCAGATATTCCCTGTAGGGTATCTTACGGAAGGTTTTGGTGGATTGAACTACGGTGAATATCAGGAAGGCGGCTGTAAGGTAATTGTTTCCTCTGGAGCTACAGGATGGGGATTTCCCATCCGTACACAAGGAAACTGCGAGTATGTTGTGATTCATTTAAAGGAAAGGTGATTTCTATGAAAAAAGAAAAGACAAAAATGAGCAGGCGTAAAAAAGTCGTGATAGCTGTCATAGCGGCAGTAGTGGCAGTAGCTGTAGTGGGTGGAGGTATTTTTTACTGTACCTTTTTTCCGAATCCGCTTGCAAAGAAAATTTCCGTCAGCGATATATCGGCAGGAACTATGTCTGTGACAGGTGAGAGCAATGTGCTTGTGGCATATTTCTCTTTGACAAATAATCGGGTATATACGGCAGATGAAATGGATGCGGTGTCCTCAGCAAGCCTGAAAATAGAAGATGGGACCGGATATGGTCATGCAGAGCTTTTGGCTCTTGCGGCACAGGAAGTAACCGGAGGGGATGTTTTCCCTATTAAGGTAAGTGACTTATATCCGGAAACTTACGGCGGGGCGTTTGACCGGCACCACAGCGAGATGGGAACATCGCTTCGACCAGAACTGACAGAACATCTTAAAAGCGTGGAAAATTACGATACGGTAATTATCATTTACCCGAACTGGTTAAGCAGTATGCCGCTACCCGTTTTGTCATTTCTGGAGGAATATGATTTTTCGGGAAAGACGGTCATACCGATTGCCACCAGTCAGGCATTGGGATTGGGTTCCGGCCCGGAGCAGATTGCCGCAGCCTGTCCGGATGCAGTGGT
>JAZQBI010000220.1:0-3860 GCA_045545635.1 Clostridia bacterium
GGATTCCCGGAATTATAAGTACCGGTAAAGAAAATGATATCTCCCGCCTGTGCTTCCGAAGCGCTGATATGCTGGCACTGATTATAGATTCCCTGCGCCGTTGTCCTCGGCATATCGTAGTAACCGCTGTTGGTAAGCACATAACAGACAAACCCTGAGCAGTCGAAGCTTGTTGACGGATTACTGCCACCCCACACATAGGGGTATCCGAGATATCTCTCTGCCTCTGCGATAAGTGCCGCCACATCACCGCTTCCGCCTCCGATCGGGTCTGTCGTTCCATAGATGGAACCATTACCGTTCTCAAAATAGAAAAGCGGATTATAATACTCTCCGTCTGCCATACACTCAAGATGCAGATGACTTCCCGTACTTGCGCCGGTATTACCGGTCTTTCCGATGATCGCTCCATGGGTAACTGTCTGACCTGCTGATACATTCAAACTCTCAAGGTGTGCATACTTGGTAACATAGCCTTCGGAATCTGTGATCACGACATAGTTGCCATAGCTGTCGTTATACTCTGCCGTTGTCACCGTTCCGTCATGAGCCGCATATACTTCCGTTCCCTCCGGAACAGCGATATCAATTCCTCTGTGGAACTGATTTTCTCCCGTGATAGGATTCTTGCGGTATCCGTAATAACTTGATATAAGGCTCTGCCAGTCAAGATCTAACGGCGTAAAGAACTGCTGAAGCGCACCGTGCGTATCCTGATACAATGCATAAAGTGTACTTGCATCATCGTTTCCGGTAAGCTTATCAGCCACCACTTCCTCCAGACTCTTCCTTACAAGCTCCACCTTAAGGATCGTCACCGTATATTCCTCTTCCGCCTCGTACTCTTCCTCCTCTTCTTCGCCTGTTTCTTCGTTAATGACAGTCCGTGTCTTTGTGACCGTCCTTGTCCTTGTTTCTTCCGTGGGCGTAAGCGTTAGTTCATACATTTCATCAAAAAGGGCTTCGATATCCGAATTCACATCGGCAGCCACCACATCCACATGAGTCGCCGACAGATAATTGATCAGCGTAAACGGATTATGGCCGATCTCATCCAGGTTATAGCTGTACTCGTCATAGTCCGGATAATCCGTTTCAATATTGTCGATCTCATTCTGCAGCGCCATTTCAAGGGATGTCATTGCTTCATCTGCCTTATCCAGCTCTGCCGGCTGACTCTGATAGCTTCCTGCCATCGTCGTTGTGATACCTCCGCCAAACATCGCACTGCAGCTTGAAACACTCGCAGCGATGAGCATAAAAAAGAGTCCGAATAAGCCTATGGTTGCGATTGCTCCCGCGTGCTTTCTTGCGAACTCCTGTAACTTCCTCGCTATGTTGGTTGTCTTCTGTGCTGCTTTCCGTGCGTACCCTGCGGCATGCTTGGCTTCTGACCCTTTCTTAAGCGCTTTGGCATATTCCCGCTTGATCCTCTGTTTCTGAAGCCTCTTCTGAAAAGCCTTTTTCTTTATCTCAGGGTTTTCCTCCAAATACTTCTGATACCGGAAATTGGTTTCTGCTTTAAACTGCTTCTTTTCAAGGGCTGCCACTTTGTTCTGCCGTCTTGCATACTTATCACGCTTAAACCGCCTTGCGTAATCAATGGCAGCTTCACCCGCCTGCTCTGTCTTATGAGCACCTTCGACTCCGGCATTTTCCTTCTCATTCTCTGAGATCTTCTGATGCACGAAGCCCTGTGCTTCCATCATTGCTCGTCGGGTTGCGGCTGTCGCCGGATTGCCCTGTCTCGGCTTCTTTGGAACCTTCCTGGTCTCAAGTTCATAAGTGACCTTTCCGGTTTTCTCATCAAAGTGACGGACCAGCTTATATTCTTTCTGCTGTGGCAGCTTCTTCCTTGCCCTCCGGGTTTTGTTCCCGGCTTTCTCTGCCTTCTTTTCCAGATTATCAAGCTTCTTGCTGCCAGACACTTCCGCCCCGGCATCCTCTACAAAACCTGCTTTATCATGGAAATCCCCATCCGACTGGATGAAACTGTCCTTGACTCTGGTTCTGCCCTCATGCTGCCTGTGCTTGCGAAGCGCCCTTGTTTCCTCACGCTGGGATGCATACTCGGTATTTCTTTCATCCTCCTGCTCATGCTTATCGAAGAATTCCTGATTTGCCTTTCTGCTTTTTTCCTCAGCCGTCTGAGGCGACTTCTGGACATCATGTCCAAAAGTTTCCTGCGTCTCGCTCACTTTTCTTTCCTTTACGCCCTCTTTTGCCGCCTTACCCTTTGCACTCGCCCCGGGTGCGGCTCTTGTTTTCTTAAAATCTCCGGCATCCTTCCTTCCCTCAAAGGTCTCCTTCTTAGGTCCGGGATCTGCCTTTTTATTCTTCTTCGCCATCTCCATCATCTCCCTGCTTCTTTACTCCTCCGACAGGTTCATCAACCTCTTCGGGCTTGGTATTCATAATCTTGAAGGTCTTGGTATCCGTAGGATATCTGTCGGCAAACGGGATCACCACATCATTAAAGAGGATCAGCCCGCATCCGGATTCAGAGTTCGTCACATACTGGAGCTGCTTTGCGGAAAGCCCCAGCTTATCCGCCAGGATCACCTGGTCCTTGGCATTCTGATTCAGGAGATATACAAAGTCGCTGTTACCAAGGATTCCCTCGATCTCTTCCGAACGCAGGAAGTCGCCCACGTTCTGTGTAAGCCCTGTCGGGATACCTCCCCACTTTCTGAAACGCTTCCATATCTCAACCGAATACTGTGCAGTCTGCTTATCACGAAGGAGCAGGTGGAACTCATCACAATAGTATCTGGTCGCAACCCTTCGCTCACGGTTACGGGAAACCCTGTTCCATACCGCATCCTGTACGATCAACATTCCAAGCTCCTTTAACTGCTTACCAAGGTCTCGGATATCAAAGCAGACGATACGGTTCTGGGAATCCACGTTTGTCCTGTGGTTGAAATAGTTCTGAGAACCATGCACATAAAGCACCAGGCTGTTTGCTATCCGCACGGCCTTCTGCCTTGCATCTACGGCAAGCTCTTCTGATACCGCCTTGTCCGGCTCATATGCGATGAGCGCATTATACAGATCCTCCAAAAGCGGCATATTCTCAGGTCTGGGCTCCTTGAAGTAGTCATCATAGATCCTCTCGATACAGCGGTCGATGATACCCTTCTCGTCATTCGCCAGTCCTGTCTCACCACCTGCGATGGCATCACAGAGCGTGATCAGAAAGTCGGATTTCAGCTTAAGTGCCTCCCTGTCATTCTTATGGGATAACTGGATATCCATGGGATTTAAGTAATCCTTTGAATTGGTCGCCAGCTTCACCACCTCGCCGCCAAGTGCTTTCACGAGCGGATAATACTCACCCTCGGGATCACAGATCAGGATATCGTCCCTTGATACAAGGAAGCTTCCAAGGATCTCACGCTTTGCCGAGAATGATTTACCCGAACCGGGAGTACCAAGTATTACTCCGTTCGGTGTACGAAGCTTCTTACGGTCCGCCATGATCATGTTATTAGAAAGGGCATTCAGTCCGTAATACAGCGACTGTCCCTGCTGAAATAATTCCTGCGTGTTAAACGGAACAAGGATTGCCAGGTTCTTTGTGATAAGGTGTCTGCCCTCGCCCGTATCATTGATTCCGATAGGAGCTGCGGCATTCATCGCCACTTCCTGTTTGTACTGCAGGTCGATAAGCCTGCAGTTTGCCTGCTGAATGATACCGGATATCCTCTGGGATACACTCTCCAGTTCCTTCTTGTTTCTTCCAAAGCCCGACAAAAGAATCGTAGTCCATATCAGTTTCTGATTGGAACTGTTCAGATCATCCAAAAGCTCCATAGTATTCTTTTCATACAGAACTATGTCCGTCGGCAGGATATCCA
>JAZQBI010000221.1:0-6335 GCA_045545635.1 Clostridia bacterium
GTCTTGACACGATACGGTCGCAAATTATTCAGAATAGTGTCAAAAGAAACATAAGGAACATTGGAGGTTATATATTATGAAAAATTGGTTAAATGATGCTGTAGTATATGAAATTTATCCACAGTCGTTTTATGATACAAACGCTGATGGAATTGGTGATTTGCGAGGAATTATAGAAAAGCTTGATTATATTGAGTCCTTAGGGTTCACCGCAATTTGGTTAAATCCAATAAATGAAAGCTCGTTTAGAGATGCCGGTTATGACATAACTGATTTTTACAATGTTGCATCCCGTTATGGAACAAATGATGACTATAAAGAGCTATGCGAAAAAGCACATTTGCGAGGAATGAAGGTTATTTTTGATTTGGTTGCAGGCCATACTTCAATAGATCATCCGTGGTTTGTGAAGTCATCAAAGAATACTGAAAATGAATTTACCAACAGATATATATGGACTGATGATACATTTGATAACGAAGAGGGTATTGCCGGATACAGCGAGAGAAATGGAAATTATATTACAAATTTCTTTTGGAGCCAACCGGCTTTAAACTATGGATATGCCCATCCTGATCCGAAAAAATCGTGGCAGCTTTCTGTGGATCATCCTGATTGTGTTGCTACTAAAGAAGAGCTCAAAAAAATTATTGATTTTTGGATCGATTTTGGAACGGATGCATTCAGGGTAGATATGGCTGCATCTCTTATTAAAGGTGATACCGATGGTAGTTATATGAAAGCGTTTTGGAGCGAAATCAGGACACATATTGAGCAAAAAAATCCTGAGTGTCTTTTAATTGCGGAATGGGGAAGTCCTGCTGATGCAATTAATTCAGGATTTCATCTTGATTTTCTTTTGCACAGTCATAATTCTGCATACACATCATTGTTTAGACATGAAACGGGAAGAAACACGACAAGATTATGGGTTGGGAAAAGTTATTTTTCAAAAGATGGAAAAGGAGATATAAACGAATACCTTGACCGATATTTGTATGACCTGGAAAATATAAAAGGAAAAGGGTATATCGGAATGATTACCGGAAATCATGATATGCAAAGACTTGCATATCAACGAGATGTCGATGAAATTAAAACAGCAATGGTTTTTTTATTTACAATGCCCGGAGTTCCTTTTGTTTACTATGGCGATGAAATTGGAATGGATTATATTGAAGGACTCCAATCAAAAGAAGGCGGATATAACCGCACAGGCTCAAGAACTCCCATGCAATGGGAAGAAGGCAAAAATAAAGGGTTTTCATCAAGTGATACACCGTATCTTCCAACTGATTCTCGTCCGGGAGCACCAACGGTTGAAAAACAGTTACATGATAAAGACTCTTTGCTAAATTTTGTAAAAAAGTTAATAGAATTACATAAAACTATACCGGCATTTCATGCGAATAGCGGTATTAATATCGTTTTGCGGGATTATCCGTTTGTATATGAACGTACTGATGGGGTAAAAACATTTTTTGTGGCAATCAATCCCTCAAATAATACATACAATTATTCCGTACCTGAATTTTCGAAAGTTATAATCAGTCAAAATGTTGCACAAAATGACGGCTGCATTACTATGAATGGCATTAGTTTTATAGTGGCGGAAGAGTATTAATTATTTAAAAAATATAAGAGGTCGGTTCTGCTAAATTTTACAAGTGTCAGATATATAAATTTAATAACATAGTTTGCCTGCTTTTAATTACGTACTTAAATTCTATTAGCCCATAGTGTGCAGAAAACATAAGAACCCGACTTTGCATTGAGCAAAATCGGGTTCTTTGAGTTTCTAAGTTTTAGAATTTGACTTGTACTAATTTTGCTTTACTTTTGGAAAAAGGACAGGGCTTAAGGCTGCAAGAATAAGCATTAAGATAGTGCCGATTAAAAACAGGCTTCGTATGGATAAAACTCTTGCAATTACACCGCCTAAAAGAGAGCCTGCAGTAGTGCCAATCCCGGATGATGCAAGTGTCCAGAGGCTCTGAGCTGTCACGTTACTGTCATTTGGTACTATCTGACAAATATATGGTGCAACCGATGTCCATTGGAGTCCGAACCATACAACACTTCCTAAAAAAGTTAAAAGAACAAGATAAGGGTTTTCGGTAAAGCATACCGCAAAGCACCGAAATGCCGCAGACAACGCAATTATCATAAAAATTTTCCTTGGGTGTATTTGGGCTATTTTTTTGCCGAACACCATCATAATTCCCCATTCAAGAAATGCCTCAATGCTGATTATAATACTGAGAAGCTCTAAGTTTCCGTTAAGAACATCCGAATAGTAGACAGGGAAAAAGACTACATTTATCGCTGAAGTCATATAAAGCAAAAATGTGTATATCAGAAAGCATACAAAATGCCTGTTAAAAAGTTTTGCAAAATTAAAACATTTCTTTTCTGATTGTTTGAGTGTTCTTTCTTTGGGAGCTGTCATTGATATAATCGCTGAAATGGCGGCAATTATAACAACATAATAAAATATATCACTTGAAGATTTAAATCCTACAATACCTAATATAAGTCCTGCTATTGCAAATCCAAACGAGGCAAAAGATCGAACTGCCCCGAATGAATATACAAGTTTGTCTGTGTTTTCTGATGCAATAGAGTCTATAAGCGGCTGATGCACCATAAAGCAGAAATAAAACAAAAACACAGCAACATACAGCATATAAAGATTCATATTCATATATAAAAACGGAAATGAAAATAATACTATAAGCAAAAGCGATAGTGTAAGAATATTAAATTTGTTTTTACTGCGATATGCTATTCTTGCCCATACGAGTTGTGAAAGCATTGTTACAGCAGAACCAAATGCCATTACATTGCCCACAGTCTGTTCCGTAGAAAAGGAGAGCGAAGCTACATAAACAGACATAAAGTTATTTACAATGCATTGAAGCCCCCATGGCAAGGTATATAAAAGTATAAGAGACCAGGTTAATCTTTTGTTCATTATGCTTTTGCAACCTCATAGGTATTGTTGTTATAATCAACCGTTACAACAGTATTATCGGAATAAGTAACAGCATAAACACCGTCAGAAAGTTTTTCGTGCTTTATCATAAGTTCATATGCAAGACGCTGAAACGGCTTATATTCATCGTACATTCTTTTGAGAACCCTCACTGATTCATTAAGTTGTTCATCAGTTGCACAATGCAAATCAACTTCGCCCATCCAGTTTCCGCAGCTGCCTTCACCTACATATTTTGAGTTAATGTATCCAACGGGCCGTCCGCCGTATTCTATAAATCTTAGCTGTGTTTTCATATCTTTAATACCATAGTTAACAGTTTCGGTTGATGGATTGTAAAGGATTGAACCATGGAAAACAAGCTGCCAGAAAGGAATTGGTTCATCAAATATCGGATGCTGTTCACCACAAAGATTGTAGCTTGTATAAAGCACATAATCAATATCATCGGACATAAAATCAAAGCAACCTTCCGATGCAAAACCGCCAAATAATTCACGGCTTCTTTTTGCAAGATCACATATTACTTCTCCCGATTCTCTTGCGGTTGACGGATGAATTTCGCTGTAGCAACCTCTTGGGGGAAAATTGGACAGAACATCAATATAGTGAACTCCTCTAAAGCCCATACTGCTGATTATATCTAAATGCGGATTAGTAAAATGCGGCATACATTTAGGACAAATATGATAAGGCAATCCACCGCCCCATGGTATTGAATCTGTTGAATAATTGCCATCAGCGTTAACAACAAGTGAATTTTCATCCCAGCAGTCAGCAATTTCGTACATGTCTGTACTGTTGGTATGTACAGTCATCTGATAACCAAGAGACTGACCGTACTCTCTCAAGGAAACAAGACCTTCTTCTCCACCGATGGTTTCTTCTATTGGTAAAAGCTGAGGCCATCTGCCATCGTGACCTTTAATTTCAACGCCTACAAGGCAAATTTCTGCTTTATCAATTCCTGATGCTTTCATAGCTTCAAGAATTTTTTTTGCTCTTTCAGTTGTACAGCCCACTATTACATCAGGCTCGTTTTCCGGTGTCTGATGAAGTACCGGAGCCGGAACGGGCTTCCAAGACATTCTTATACGGAGTTCAAGCGAGTCAGCGGCATATTCAATTTCTTTTGATTTTTTTGCACGTTCTTTAAGGGGTGTAGGGTTTTTGATGCTTCTGTAAAGTGCCGCCATATCATTATAATCGCTTCCTGCTGGAAGAATGTAGTACTCAATAATTATATCCTCGTATAAATTTTTGCCGTTTAAATAAAATCTCGGGTAGATGTAGTATGTACCTGATTTTACTCCAACAACGATTTTATATTCAAAGGTCATACCCGTAACAACCGCAAAAACAGAATTGTCAGTTGCTTTAAAACCGAATATTGGCATCTGATTGCTGTCTGAAATATATTCACAGTCTGCTTTGTCGGTAAAATAGCAAAGCATAGTTCCGCCCTCTTTTGTGCCTCTCGGGGCAATTGAATAACCGTTTTCATCCTTGCCGCTTGTTAAAAATTCAGGACAGAAATCTAAATAGCATACATCTTTAGGCAAGTCTTCTTTTTTTATTGTTGCAATTATTTTATTACCGTGTTGGGTAATATTTGCAAGCATTTCATTTTCGCCGTTGATTTTACAAATTCCGTTATTAATCAAATTAATCAAATCCTCTCATTTGTATTGCAAATTAATTATAACTGCGATATAATGGCATTACAATGAAAAAATAACTATCAAATTTGACTTTTCATTCCCTGGCTAATATCGAGGTGCATAAATGTGCTGAAAACTTATGGCGAAATTTCAAAAAAATTGAACATTCCTGAATTTGAAAGTTTCAGAAGCGACGAATTCCAATATATCTGCAATAATCTTGTCCTTGACTTAAAAGACCATAATTATTCAACCATACAGGAAGGATTCATAAGCAGAACCCTTGTTGACAGAGATTTTCATATGAGGATTAATTCAATCCATTTCCTTATTTCGGGTGCGGCGGTTATTGATTTTAACGGAACAAAAATTCCGATTTCTGCAGGCGATATTTTTGTTGTGGGTAATAATGTTAAGTGCAGCTGGGAGTATACGCAAAAATCTGTTGAGATAACTCAGCTTTTTTACCTTCAGCTTGGTAATGCCGAGGATTTGTTTTCTCACCTTAAAAAGCCTATTATATTAAATAACAGACATATTGATACACATAAAATGCAAAAGCTTTTTGAGGAGGAAACGCCTTATTCAGCAATAGAAATGAAGAATATAACCTTTTCTTATGTGACGGAATTTTTAAAAATTGCAGAAATCGATTTAAGGGAATATATAGATATTGTAAAAAAATATGAAAAGGTTTTTTCTTACATAAACGATAACTTAAGTATGAAGCTTAAGCTCAGCGAAATTGCAGAAAGCACAAGCTATTCCATAGGGTTTTTAACAAAAAGCTTTGTAAAAGATAGCAAAACAACGGTAAAAAGCTATATTCATAATAAGCTTATGGCACAGGCAGAACAACTGCTCATTTACTCGGAACTGCCTGTATCTCAGATATCGGAACAACTGGGATTTTGTGAACTTTCATATTTTACAAGATGGTTTAAGAAAAAGAAAAGCTGTACCCCAAGTGAGTACAGAAAAAATATGCGTCCCGAGTTCAGGATAATGTGAGTTAATTCGGGTTCATCTATTTTTATGGAAATACCTTCGTATATTACGCTTTATTTTCATTCTTACAAACGGAAATGTGTTCAAAAGAACAGACGATCGTTGGGGTGGAGAGATGGTTTTAATTATACGTGAATAAATGAATAATTTGCAATCTGATTCAAATAAACAACAATATATCATTTTGTTTATGTTTAACTTGGAATTTGCTGCGATAGATGCTTTTGGTTTAAAGTGTAATATGGCATATGTTTCAATTTAACAGTAAAAAGCACATCGCATAACAAACAGAGAGTGTCGTAGCAAATTTGCTGCGGAACTTTTTGTTTACGAGGTGCTTATATGACAGGTTCTTCCGGTTGGCTTTTGTTTTAACGAGCATTTGAATTTAGAACATTGTCTCATTTTAAAGATCGCTTAAATGCCGAATATAGGCTTTTTGCGGTCTTTTTTTGTTGTCACAAATTCATTCTAATCCAGTTGCAACGATGGTTTTCATATTGTATCAGATATCCGTGAAATCCTCATTTTAAACTAAAAAAATTCAAAATGGAGGATAAAAATGAAAAATTTTAAACAATCTCAGAATTGATATTCACAGAAAAGAAAAATATCTCCTATCAAAGGAGCTTTGACAGAACAACCTTTTGTAACGGAAAAAGAGGTTTTAT
>JAZQBI010000222.1:0-8375 GCA_045545635.1 Clostridia bacterium
ATGAGTGCATAAGGCTCATGCTGGCTTCCTTATTTTCCGTAGGAAGAGCTTCTGTTACAGGACTTACTACCACTTCAAGGAGACCGCTTCCTGCGGCATATGTACAAACAGAAATAACAAGACCTGCAAGCGGAGTGATGACAAAAGGCAAGGTGCCAAGAAATACCAAGCCGACAGCACATAAAATAAGAGCGGTAACAATGACAGTTCTGTATCCAAACTTGTCTGCATAACGCGCTCCCAAAAAATCGACGAACATCTGTTCTCCAAAATTTAGCGCAACAAGGAATCCCAGTTGCGCTACGGTAATATCAAAATTTTTTTGAAGTGTTATAAACAAAAGAGGTAAAATGTTGTTGACTATTGCAGAACACATATATGCTAAAAAGCAACACTTCATTGTATGATTGTATGTGAATTTCATCGGATGAATCCTCTTATTTGCATTTGTAATCGGCATGCCTTGCACAAATATAAAGAAAATCTGCAAGACGATTCATATATTTTCTTGCACCTGTATCCATATTATAATTTCTCCCTGTACGGCAGAACTGCCTTTCGGCTCTGCGTGCAACTGCTCTTGCAACATCAAGCCTTGCAGAAAGCTCGCAACCACCATAAAGCACAAAACCTTTTTCCCTCGGGAATGCTTTTTCGGTAGCATCTATTTTTTCTTCCAGAAAAGTAACCTCTTCCTCTGTTATGCGATACTGGCTGGATGCATTGGAAGCAACAGATGCCATAAGCTTTATGAGAGTGTTCTGGATTGCTGATATATCCTCTTTTAAGCCTGCATCGGCTATAACCTTTGCAAGTCCCATATGGCTTGAAAGTTCGTCTATTGAGCCAAGAAGTTCAATTCTATCATCGGACTTTGACACTCTGGCATTATTGAGAAGGGATGTATATCCGCCATCACCTGTCATTGTGTATATTTTCATAAAAATACTCCTCTTGAAATACTTCTCTTACTTAAGCGGCATTTTCTTGATAATTCTGGCACTGTTTGAGCCTATTCTGCGGCAGTCCTCCAAAGTTGGAATATCAAATTGCTGAACATTTTTTCCCTTTGGGATGCCTTTCATCTGCATTGCTACGCTATTATTGCAAATACCCACTCCGGATCCCATCATGGAGTCATTGGCGGCAATATGTGCGAGGGTATCAAGATCTGCATAATCTCTCTCAAAAACCTCATAAAAAACTCCCTCTTCCTCAATTCCTGCACAAACCTCACGAAGGCAATCCTCATCCGGATTATGAGCATATATAAATATGGACGGTTTATTTACAATCATAATCAGTCTCCTTTATATGAAAGAACCAAACCGGTAGCAACTGCGTTTCTGGGTCCTTCTGTACCCCTGATGTTTCCTCGTCCGCAAACTATTCTGTAATTTGCAAATTCCTCCATGAGCATTTCCGGAATTTCAAAATCCTCTGCGGAACCGCCAACAAGAACAACATTGGATATATTTTTGAGGTTGCCGTCAGGTGCGACACTTTTTAATGCACGGAACGCATTGGTTACAAAAACCTTACGCTTTGCATCACGGCGAACCTGGGCAATCTTTTCCATAGGAATGTCCTTTTCAATGCGGATAAGACCGTTTTCCGAAATTAGAACAACCCTGCCATAGAACATCGGGTCAATAGACTCCGATACAAATGTCATCTGTCCGTTTTCCATACGCATATGGAAAAGGCTCTCCACCTTAGCAAGGGGGTATCGCTTAATCTGTTCTGCCATATGGCGGTCTTCAAGGCCAAGCTCTGTCTGTATGAGCATAGAAACAAGCTCACCTGCACCTGCTCTGTGTGTCATATTTATGTTGCCGTTTTCGTCTATTACTGCGGCATCGGTAGAACCGCCGCCCATATCAAGTATGGCAAGCGGAAGCTTTGTACCGGGGGTGGTTATTGCACCAAGTCCCGCCATTACTGCCTCAACTCCGGCAACAACTACATCTGTATGCAAATCTTCTTTTAACTTTTCTGCTATTTTCTGCATGGGAAGCTGCTGAGTCTTGACCATAGCGGCAATTCCTACTGCTTTTTCAAGGCAGGTCTCCCCTGCCAATGCTCCTGCAATCTTAACGGGAGCTAAAGTATCCACTGCAAGAATATCCGTTATGCGGATTTGCCTGTCTGACTCACCGCTCAAATCGCTCATTCCGTTTTTAATACGGAAAAGCATATTGCCCACGTTGGTATCGGGCTGTCCGCTGATGTCTGTAATTTCTCCTGCATCAGCAACGACTTTCATTATCTTGTCGGCACCTTCATCAAGATTTATGGAGGTATTTCTGTCCGCCTGCAAATAAATTTCTCCTGCAGGGAGAACATTTTCCCTCACATTTCCGGAAGGTGTCTTTATAACCACCGCACTGCGCTTGCCGATAAGGCTCTTGGCAATGGGTGTTATACTCCTTGTCTGCTCTGCGTCAAGTCCAAGGAGAGTTGCTATTCCGTAAGGATTAGAAAGCATTCTTACTGATTGTCCCTCTAGTGCTACCTCAATGGCAGCAACCTCTCCCGAGGGTACTCTCTCTATATGTTTTACTTCATCAATTATTGGTATTTTGTTCTGAAGTCTGTTATAAACGAGGACTGCCTCATCAGCCTGAAGAATAATACCTCTGATATCAACCATACCGTAAAGGCGGTTAACAACCATAGCAACATCCTCATATGAAACTTCACGGGGAACCGCAAGAATGTACGGCACATTCTGCCTTGCATTACCAAGTCCCGAAAGATTTATAAGCTCACCCACTGCCTGACCTGCACCTGCAGGAGTTGATGGGTTATGTCCTATCATTGAAGAGTCGGTAATTACCGTCTCTGTGAGTGTTTCCATTGCAGTATCGCCTATTACCGGTGCGGCTTCGTTCAAGCGGATAAGGGATATATTCGAAATATCCTTGCCTATCTTTGCCATTGCATCCTTGAGAGCTGCCTTTATTCCATGCACATTAACAACAGTACCCTTGGTGCCTGTTGTTGTGCATGAAGAACTTGCCAGAAAACTGATACCGCCATTTGCGGTGAGTTCTCCGACGCATACTTCTGTTGTTGAATTGCCAATATCCACACCAGCAATCAGTCTCAAAGCAATACTCCTCTTTTCTCATAAACCTGTGCAGCTTCCAAAACAAGCTTTGCACAATTGTAAGCGTTATATTTTTCGGAAAGTTCCTTCGCCATTTCCACAAGCTCAAGCTTTGTGGAACGGTTAGGTCTTAGTTTATCGTACATCTTAAGAATAACATCGTCAGGCACATCAACCAGTTCTGCCGCACGGGCAAAATTCATCTCCATAGGAGCATTTCCGGCTTCTTTTGCAATCTCACCCTGATACTTCAAGGTCTCCTTGGAAATCTTGATATCATCGGAGCTGACGTGGTTTTTCATAACTTCGCTAAGTGTAATATCTTCAAGCTTTTTTCCGGTTTTGGAAGATATTTTATCCTTTTCATATTCACCTAAGGGGTAACGCATTTATCTTCCCTCCCATTCTATAATTCCCAGTGCGGGATCAAGCTGTTCTGTTTCTGCAATATGCATAATCGCCGCCTTTACCTGATACTTGGGGCGTGTCATAGGATCGTTGGTACAGGGTATCGGAACAACCTGCTCGCCTTTGACATACTTTGCGGCATTCTGTCCTATCTTACGATATGTTTCCAAATCCATAAGAGGTGCCTGTGGGAACAACTCCAGATTTGACAAAGGATAGAGGTCCTTCTGATGAATAACCGTTGTACCCTTTGACTGAATTCCAACACCTATGCCGGAACCGGAGAGCTTGGCTGCTTCAAGAGCCATAAAGCACACGTCAGAGGTATCGAGAATCTTGACAACTCTGGGAACCATGCCCTCTTCTTCTATTCCTGCTTTGACATTTTTTATAACATCCTCAAGGGGAATTCCGTTTATAGTCTTTTTGATTTCTCTCTGAAAAGCGGCACCGACACCGATAACAACTTCCTTGGGATCTGTACCCTTCTTTGCCTTGGGATAATCAGCATAGGAGGTTTTCTTCTCGTTAATGCGGTCCTTACCGGCAAGAGAATTGCCGTTTTTGGGAGCAGGTGTGCCGTCGAGCTGACGGACAACCTCTTCTGTAATCTGTCTTATTAAATCTTCACTAAACTGCATAGCAACCGCACCTCCTTATATATCCTTGGGATCTATGATGTGGGGAATGTTTTTGATTTCCTCCCAACGCTCACCCTCTACTCTGTAGCCTGTGCCCGGTCCCATATAATCATTGGGGGTATTAACACCGGAAAGCACATGGAAATGTTTATCCAAAATAGCGGCTGTCTGCATATAGTCGCCCACCACTCTCTGCTTGAGCATACTGAGTACGCTCTCGGCAACATCTTCGTAGCCGGTTTCTGCAAGTGCTTTTACTATATCAACACCGGTAATCTGACGTTTGAGCACATCCTCTGCAGACATAAGGTCTGCGGTTACATCACGGGGAAGTGTGTCCTTGCTTCCGTGAGCATATGTAACAGCTTCCACCTGTTCATCTGAGATTGATGTGAGTCCAAGCTGCTTGAATACTGCCTGAACAGCCTTACCTGCTTTGTTTCTTACGAATATAACTTCCTCTTCGGTAACGGGTTTAAGTCCGCCGTCCACCTGCATATCTCTCTGGAGAACGTTGTAATCATCAAAATCCTCCGCATCAAAGTTGGAGCCTGCAAACATATTGTCGTAGTTTGCTTCTGCCGCATACCCTGAGAATATAAAGTCTGTACCAGGCAGGAACTGGAGCATAGTTCTTGCAGTTCTTCTCATATCGGAATTTGAAAAACTCTGGTCGTTGGAAGAAGCACATTCAAGACCGAGAAGTGCTGCAACCAGGTTTTCGCTCATAACTTCTCTGATACCGCCGGGAACGGAACCGGGAATACCGATACAGCTTACCGAACCATTCTGTATACCCTGACTGCCTGCACCCTTGGTAACATACAGACAGCGGCATTCAAGATAGAGCATTGATTTCTTTTCGCTATAGCCCATAAGCACCTCCGAGCCTGCACCGGAAGTGAAGCGAACCTTGAGACCTCTGGAAGCATATGCGGAATTGAGAAATGCCTTGGAATATGGTGTATCATCACCGTCTACAAACACCTTTTCGGTGCCGTAAACAGAAAGAGTTTCTGCATAGGTAGTAAGACCGCGGATACCAAGCTCAAGCTCAGTAGCTTCCTCGGCAGAGCATTGAGTAAGAACACCGGGGCGACCTACCTGAGAACCGATAAGAAGTGCTATGGCACTCAATGGTGCGTATCTTGCAACACCCATTGTGGTCTCCTCTTCGGCAAAGCCACGGAGTGCACCCTCTGCAGCATCTGCAGCAAGCTGCACGGGATCATCCTTGAGGTTTGTGATATGTGCCTGATTACCCGGCATTTTGCGGGCACGGATTTTCTGCATACCCATCATAAGCTCAACAACATTGAGGTGATTCATAACCTCTGCCATTTTGGCAGGAGTAATACCTGTGATGAGTTCAAGAATTTCCTTTCTGGAAACATTGATATCTACAATCATTCTGGCAATATCAAGCGAGGATACCGCCATAGACTTTTCTGCACGATTAATATCAATAGCATAGTCTGCTATAAACTGATCGATAAAATCAAACTCTTCTCTTTTTTTGCCGTCAAGCTCAACTATTACACCATCAACAACCTTTACTGACGGTTTGGGATCGTAGGGACTGTGCATTGCGGCAAAGCCCATCTCCGGCCATTCGTGAATATAACCGTCCAGGTTAACCGGTCTTTTATCAAGGGTTTCTATGCGTTTTGATCTTTTCATATGATTGCTCCTTGTATTAACATAAAGGGACATTCCCCCGTATGATTTATTACTATGAATAATAATAACACAAAGAACATTAAATATCAACCTTTTTTTGAAAAAAATTTTGTTTTTTATTTGTTTTTATTTGTTTTTTCTTGTTTTTCTTTGGATTCCAAATGATACTGGCTATACAAATACAAAATACCTCGCCAAAAAAGCAAGGTATTTTGAGGTTAAAAACAATATTTATTGATGGTTTTTCAAATCAGAATTGCAGTTGCAGGACTTCTTGCTGCACTGCCGTGCATAGGGACATCCGATGCAGTGTTCGCCTCGTTTTTTTGCCCTGTACAAATACAATCCGATACCAACTACTATAGCCAATAAAATTATGATTAAAATTATATCTGTCATAAAATCACTCTATTCTTTATTATTTTGCAGATTTAAGAGCATATTCGGCACTGAGTTTTTTGTTTGTATTGCTGATAAGTCCAAGAACTACTGCAACAATTGCGGCAACAATAGCAAGACCTGCAAGAGCAGAACCGATACTGAGAGCTGCGGGATCGGTAATGAGTGTACCTATTGTATATACAAGATATGAAACGGTATAGCCTACACCAAGCTGAAGTCCTATCCCGCCCAAGAGCCACTTGGCACTTTTCATCTCTGCATTCATAGCACCGATAGCCGCAAAGCAAGGAGGACTATAGAGATTAAACATCAGGTACGCCAGGGCCGCAACCTTAGTAATGGCAAAAACCGTTGCTACCTCACTTCCGGCCCCCTCCATAATAACGAGCTCATCTGTATCAATAAGATTTTCCAGACCAACAAAGCAAACTGCCAGTGTACCGACAACATTCTCCTTGGCGATAAAGCCTGTAACAGCGGCAGCAGCAAGCTGCCAGGAAAGCACGCCTACAATCGGAACAAGAAGGTACGCAAAGGGACTTGCAATTGATGCAAGAATTGAGGTGTCTGCGGTTTCCGCAACCTGAAAACTCCAGGTGAATGTCTGCATAATCTGAACTGCCATATTGCAAAGGAGAATAATTGTGGCAGCTTTCACAATATAAGCCCATCCGCGGCTGCACATAGACTTGAATGCACCCCACAGCGAAGGCACTTTGTATTCTGGCAATTCAATAATAAAGAATGACTTTCTTGCCTTGTAACCGACAATCTTGTTGACAAGCAATGCACCGAGGAATATCAATGCAATACCCGAAAGATACATAAGTGTGCTAACCCATCCGGCATCCTCAAAAAATGCACCTGCAATAAGGGCGATTACTGGGATTTTTGCACCGCATGGCATAAATGGAGCGAGCATTGCCGTGGCTCTGCGTTCACGCTCATTGCGGATTGTACGGCTTGCCATAACACCGGGAACCGCACAACCAACTGTAATAACGAAAGGAATTACAGATTTACCGGAAAGTCCTACCCTCTTGAATATCGGATCGAGAACAACTGCAACCCTGGACATATAACCGCAATCTTCCAGAAGTGCAATAAGAAAATACATTACCATAACAAGGGGCAAAAAGCCTACAACAGCAACAACACCGCCGATAATACCATCAACAAGTATTGCAGAAAGAAGCGGATTTGCACCTGCAAGAAGCTCCCATACCCAAGCCTGAAAGGTTTCCAGATATGCAACCAGGGTGTCTGCAAGCCATATGCCAAGTCCCAGAGGTCCATCCGATTGGGAAATGTGGAACACAAGAAACATAACTACTGCAAAAATCGGAATACCGAGCCACTTGTTTGTAAGTACGGCATCGATTTTATCTCCGAAGTTCTTGTCCTTTGTAAGCACCTTGCGAGTCTGTACATCGTCTACAATCTTGTTTACAAAATCAAAACGCTTGCGGTCTGCAAACTCTACGGCTTTCCTGCTTGTAAGGTCTACACCTTCCTGAGAATAAACTGTTTTTTGTGTTGTTCCTGCTGCATTTACTGCAGCTTCCACAACAGACTGCAAGCCGTTTGCAGAGGTGGAAACGGTTTCGATTACCGGGCAAGCTAGCTTATCTGACAATTTTTTTACATCTATCTTTGTGCCTTTTTTCTTATTTATATCACATTTATTGAGAGCAACAACAACAGGGATACCAAGCTCCAGAAGCTGTGTTGTAAAGAACAAGCTGCGGCTCAGGTTGTCTGCATCCACAATGTTAATTATAACATCGGGATTTTCTTTCTTTACATATGTACTTGTTATGCTTTCCTCGGATGTAAAGGGCGACATGGAATATGCACCGGGCAGGTCAACTGCAATAAGCTCTTCATTCGTCTTGCAGTATGCTTTCTTTATAGTGTGCTCTTTCCTTTCCACGGTAACTCCCGCCCAGTTTCCGACCTTCTCGTTGCTGCCTGTGAGGGCGTTAAACATTGTTGTCTTACCGGAATTGGGATTACCTGTCAAAGCAATTCTCATAATGCTTTCCTCCTCATATTTAAAACTTTTATTTATACAAGTTAGTCAACGCTAACTACATGTCAAAAAATAATCGGCAAAGAAGCCATAATCAGAT
>JAZQBI010000223.1:0-4823 GCA_045545635.1 Clostridia bacterium
ATGTCCGATACCGTGGTGGTAATGAAAGAGGGTACAATTCAGCAAATAGGAAAACCTACTGATATATATAACGAGCCTAAGAACGCCTATGTGGCAGACTTTATCGGCAAGAGCAATATTATGGATGCCGTTATGAAAAAGGATCTCCTTGTTGAAATAGAGGGAGAGGAATTTGAATGTGCAGACACAGGCTTTGATACCAATGAGATTGTGGATGTAGTTGTGCGTCCTGAGGATATATATCTGGTAGAACCTGACAAGGGCAAAATCCGCGGAACAGTGGAGTCTGCCATATTCAAGGGTGTCCACTACGAAATGTGTGTTGTTACCGACTCCGGTGCAAAGTGGCTTGTTCACGACACTACGCTTTTTGATATAGATACAAAGGTGGGCATACTTGTAAAACCCTTTGATATCCATGTAATGAAAAAGTCTGTCTGACGGAGGTGGGATAATGTATAAAAAATCTTTGTCCTATCCCCATCTTGCGTGGATGCTCATTTTTGTGCTTGTACCTATCGCCATCATTTTTCTGTACAGTATCAATGTTTTCACCTCCGGCGGTGAGGCAGGCTTCAGCTTTCAGAATTATATAAAGCTTTTCAGCGATACAATGTATCTCAAAACCTTTGGGTATTCGCTGTATATTGCACTTTTGAGTACAATATTCTGCCTGGGACTTGGCTATCCCGTATCCTACATTCTCGCTTCCAGAGAAAAGGAGAGAGCCGCCAAAGGCAAGAAGTCAAGCACTATGTTTATGCTTTTTGTAATGCCTATGTGGATGAATATGATGCTTCGCACCTACTCATGGCTTACAATACTTGAGGATAACGGACTTCTCAATACCTTTCTTGGTTTTCTTGGACTTCCCAAGGTAAGCATTCTCTATACAACTACCGCAGTTATTCTGGGTATGGTGTATGATTTTATTCCGTTTATGATTCTTCCCATATACTCGGTGCTGGTCAAAATAGACAATAGCATCAAGGAAGCAGCAGAGGATCTGGGTGCAAGTCCGATGAGGGTGTTTTTCAAGGTAACACTGCCTATGAGCCTGCCCGGTGTTGTTTCGGGCATCAATATGGTTTTTCTGCCGTCCATTACTACATTCTATATATCCAATATTTTCGGCGGCGGTCACACAATGCTTGTAGGTAATCTTATAGAAAGACAGTTTTTAGGTGCCAGTGACTGGAGCTATGGCTCGGCTATGGCAATAGTTATGATGATACTTATGTTTATTTCCATGAAGATTATGAATCTTTTCAACAAGGGAAATAAGCAGATGGCTATGTTTTGATTTTTATCTTCTTGAGGGGTGAGAATATAAGTTGAAAAAAAGGCTCAGAAAAGTACTGGAAAGCATATATCTTTATGCTATGTTCATGTTCTTATATATTCCCATAGTTATTCTTATGGTGTTTTCTTTTAACAAAGCAAAATCCCGTGGTGTATGGGGCGGTTTTTCCTTTAAATGGTATGTGGAGATGCTGTCCGATTCGGCTCTTATGTCGGCTCTTTCCACCACGCTTATTGTAGGTGTTCTCTCTGCAATTATAGCCTGTGTAATAGGCACAAGTGCCGCTATCGGTATTCACGGCTTCCGCAGAAAGAAGCTTCGCAATGTAATAAATGCGGTTACCAATATTCCCATGGTATCCAGTGAGCTAGTTATTGGTGTGTCTATGATGATGCTCTTTATTGCACTCAACATTCCAAGCGGAATACTAACTATGCTTCTGGCACATATTACATTTAACATTCCATATGTGATATTGTCTGTCACGCCAAAGCTTATGCAGCTTGACAATAACCTCTATGAGGCAGCGGTAGACCTTGGTGCAAAGCCCTGGTATGCCTTCAAAAAGGTTGTACTTCCCGAAATTATGCCGGGAATAATAAACGGACTTCTTATGGCGTTTACTCTTTCCATAGATGATTTTGTGATCAGCTTCTTTACAACGGGCAACGGTGTAAGCAATCTTTCCATCTATGTTTATACCACGGCAAAGAGACTCAACCCAAAGATTAACGCATTGTCTACGGTTATGTTTGTTGTGATAATGCTCTTGCTTTTTGTCATAAACAAGCGGACATCCAGAGACAAGGATTCAAATGTACTTATGAGCTGACGGAGGAATAGAAATATGAAAAAAATCATAGCATTACTTGTGTGTGTATTCGTTGCGGCATCTCTTTTTGCAGGGTGTGAAAAGAAGACTACCATTTACGTTTACAATGTTGGAGACTATATAGACGAAGAGGTAATTGACCTTTTTGAAGAGGAATATCCCGACATCAAGGTAAATTACGAAACCTATTATACAAATGAAGAAATGCACGCAAAGGTTAAGAGTGCAAGAACAAACTACGATGTTGTGTTCCCTTCGGACTACATGGTAGAGCGTATGATCGCAGAGGGAATGCTCAATAAGATTAACTTTGACAACATCCCCAACTACAAAAATGTTGGCGATGAATACAAAAAACTTGATTACGATGCAACAGGAGAGTATTCTGTTCCGTATATGTGGGGAACAATGGGCATACTCTATAATAAGGATATGGTTGACGAGGAAGACGTAAAGAGCTGGGCAGCTATGTATGACGAAAAGTACAAGGGCGAAATCTTTATGCTGGACTCCGAGAGAGATATGATATCCATAACATTAAAAAGTCTTGGCTACTCTATGAACAGCAAGGATGATTCTGAGCTTAAGGAAGCCGAGGAAAAGCTTATGGCGCAAAAGCCTCTTGTCAAGGCATACTGCGGTGACGAGGTAAAGGATAAGATGATAGCAGGCGAGGGTGCAATGACAATAGCCTGGTCAGGTGATGCATTCTACTGTATGGACCTGAATGATTCTCTGGCATATTCCGTACCCGCAGAAGGGTCAAACCTCTGGTTTGACAGTATGGTAATCCCCAACACCAGCAAGCATCAGGAAGAGGCAGAGCTCTTTATAGACTTTATGTGCCGTCCAGAGATTGCAAAGATGAATGCCGAATACATCGGCTATTCCACAGCAAACAAGGCGGGCAGAGAGCTTCTTTCCGATGGTGTGAAAAATAACGAACTTCGCTATCCCGACATAACAAAGCTCGAAAATATGGAAATATTTGATTATGACGAGGAGCTTGCAAAGAAACACACAGACCTTTGGAGCAGGGTAAAGGTACAGTAAGAAAAAAACTCTTGCTTTTTTACCTTTTGCAATATATACTAACATATGGAAATAATACATGGAGGTGACAAAATGGTATTTAATAAAATCAAAGAAATTCTTGTAGATCAGCTTGGTATAGAAGAAAGTGAAATTACACCCGATGCTTCCTTTATAGATGATCTCGGTGCAGATTCTCTTGACATTGTTGAGCTTATTATGACAATGGAGGACGAATTCGGTATCGAAATTCCCGAGGAAGAAGTGGAAACTCTCACAACAGTAGGTGCAGCTGCAGACTACATCAAGACACACGGTAATATGTAATAAAGAGGTTTTTTATGCCTGATATCAAGATACTTGAGAGTAATCTCGGACATACATTCAAAAACGGTGACTTGCTAAGGAACGCACTTTTGCATCCCTCGTATCTTAACGAAAGGAATGTAGAGAGAATATATTCCAATCAACGACTGGAGTTTTTCGGAGATTCGGTGCTTTCCATGGTGGTCAGCGAGTATATATTCGCAAGCCTCAAGGATTTTCCGGAGGGTAAGCTCACCGATCTTCGTGCAAGTGTTGTGTGTGAAGGCTCCCTTGCCCGTATGGCGCAAAGGCTCGGTATTGGGGATTTTCTCATACTGGGACACGGAGAGGAAAAGAGTGGCGGAAGAAAAAGACCGTCCACCCTTTCCGATGCTATGGAGGCTGTAATTGCTGCGGTTTACCTTGACGGCGGCTATGACGAAGCAAAAAGGCTTGTTCTTGACAACCTTATGGATGATATAACGAGATTTTCCAAAAAGAATAATTTTGTTAATAACTACAAATCCTCATTGCAGGAATATACCCAGTCGAAGGGGTTGTCTCTTACCTATGAGATAGTGTCAGAGACGGGCCCTGAACACGATAAGTGCTATGAGGTTTGTGCCGTTATCGACGGCAAGCGTTTTCCCCCTGCCAAGGGCCACAGCAAAAAAAGAGCAGAGCTTGCGGCGGCGGAAGCGGCATATGAAGAATTGAATATCTGATTTTTTGAGGAGGGACTGTAAATTTATGCTTTGCAGTTCCTTTTTCCATATTGAAATTAATTATTGAAAATAGTATAATGTTTTTGTACTATATCAGTTTTTAATATGTTTTTGCAAAATGCTCTGAGGAGGAGAATATGATAAATATTTTATTTATATGCCACGGCAATATATGCCGAAGCCCTATGGCGGAATTTATTTTTAGGGATATGGTGTCAAAGCAGGGCAGAAGTGACGAATTTAATATAGCATCAGCCGCAACAAGTTATGAGGAAATCGGCAATCCCGTGCATCGCGGTACTGCAAAAATTCTGGATAGGCTTGGAATATCATACCGTGATAAGCGTGCAATACATTTGGAAAAATCCGACTATGAAAAATATGATTATTTGATATGTATGGACAGCATGAATGTTCTCAATACCTTGCGGATCGTGGGAGATGACAAGGAAAATAAAGTACATAAATTGCTTGAGTTTGCCTCCTCCGACAAGGATGTTGCAGATCCGTGGTATACAGGAAATTTTGATATAACATATGAGGATGTGTTGGCAGGGTGCAAGGGACTTTTGAAGCATATAGGTGTGTAAAAGAATTCATAATAGTTCACATCAAAATTTTTTGT
>JAZQBI010000224.1:0-23400 GCA_045545635.1 Clostridia bacterium
ACCGAGTTTGCACCCGACCGTGTTATATCAAGAGTAGAGTTTCTTGCTCTTGTGGTTCGTGCTATGGGTGTAGAAACCGCGGACTATACCGATGCATATGCTGATGTCAAAGGCAACGAGTGGTATGCAAACACCGTGCAGACCGGTAAGAACCTCGGTCTTATAGACTCTGCAATGACACCGGACAATAAATTTGATGCCACAGCACCAATAAACAGAGAAGAAATGACCTCCCTTATAATCCGTGCTTACGAAGCAAAGGCAAAGGAGACTGCTCCCAAAGGTGATATAAGCGTATTTACCGATAAGGACAAAATAAGCTCCTGGGCAACAAGATATGTAGAGGGTGCATATGCACTTACTATAATAAAGGGTGTAAGCGAAACAGAGTTTTCTCCTAAGGCAACTGCAACAAGAGCGCAGGCGGCAACTATTATCCGCAGATTTTTATCCGACAGCAAGATAGGAAAGACTCTTAAAATACTTTCTTTCGGAAACAGTATAAGCGTCGATGCAATGCAGTGGCTCTACGGCGTGGCAGACAGCTACAACTATGACAGTATAGTTCTTGGTATTCTCTACGAGGGATCCTGTACTCTTGAAAAACATTCCGGCTACATAACCAGCGGAGCACGTGCTTATACATATAAGAAGAATAACGACGGTACATGGGTAGACAACAAGGACTATTCTGCTGATATGGGCTTAAAGGATGAGGTATGGGACTGTGTTGTTATTGTTCAGACAGGTTCAAATACAGGGTTGACAAAAACATATGATCCTTATCTTGCCAACATTACCTCATATATAAAGAAAAATGCACTCAATCCCGAGGTTAAGATAGCCTTTAATGCGAGCTGGGCAAACCAGGAGGGACCTGACGCATCAGATCTTTTTAAGAGGAACTACAATGCAAATCAGATGACTATGTATAATGCCATTATTTCTGCTGTTAAAGAAAAGGCGACTCCCAAAAACGGAGTTGATTTTGTTATTCCCTGCGCCACCTCTGTACAGAATGCAAGAACAGGCTATGTAGGAGATACCCTCACCCGTGACGGATATCATCTTAGCAATTATCTTGGAAGATATATAGCTGCACTCACATGGTTTACTACAATTACAGGAACACCCATTGATGATATAACCTATGTTCCAAACAAAGCTCTTGTTCCGGAAAAGATGAAGGAATTGGCAATAGAGTCAGTGGTAAATGCAGCAAAAAAACCATACAGCGTAACTAAGTCAAAGATAACAGAGTAGAGGTATTTATTATGAAAAATGTATTACTTGTAGGTGATTCTATAAGAATAGGATATGACAAGGCAGTACGCAAAACCCTTGAAGGCAGAGCAAATGTATTTTTTACAAATGATAATTGCCGTTTTGCTTCTTATGTACTCCGCTATATACACGAATACATAGGCATGATAAAGGAAGGCAAGGTTGATGTAATTCATTGGAACGCAGGGCTGTGGGATTGTCTTCGCCTTTTGGGAGAAGAACCCCACACACCAATAGAATTCTACAAATACTATCTTGACAGAATTTGTGCCCGAATAGTCAAACTCTGTCCGGATGCAAAGGTGATTTTTGCCACATCTACCAAGGTTCAGTCCGAAAAGATGGCAGAGGGTTTCAAACGCTATAATGAAGAAATACAGGAGTATAACAAAACCGCAATCGAGGTTGTTTCCAAATATGGTTTTATAATAAACGACCTCTATGCAGTTTCGGATTCACTTCCTGAGGAATCACATTCCGATGCGGTTCACTACTATACACCTATGGGTACAGAAGCTTTTACCAATGCAGTTCTTGAGCATATATGCCCCTGCCTTGGAATGGAGGAAACTCCAAAGTACGTGGAAGAGCTTCATACTGATGCACCCATTGGTTATTGATTCCAAACCCCTACTCACGGTAGGGGTTTTTCTTTTTTGACACTAATTCGGGGTTGAATTTTATGAGTTAGTATTGTATTATGAAGTCAGGTGATGAAAATGAAAGAACATATTGCGGAATTCGGACAGAATTTAAAAGTCTTAAGAAAAAACGCAGGATATACCCGTGTTAAGCTGGCAGAAATACTTTCCTATTCCGAAAAGTCCATCGAAAAATGGGAATCGGGCAAAGGTGTTCCGCCATTGGAGGTAGTTTGCCGTATTGCGGAAATCTTTGGTGTAACGGTAGATTCTCTGATATATGCCAAAAAGGAAATCCGATATCTGCTCGCTATTGACGGCGGCGGAACAAAGACGGAGTTTCTACTTACGGATGTCAACAAAAAAGAGCTTGCCCGCAAGGTTCTCGGCCCTTCAAATGCAGTGGATATCGGCATAGATAAGACCTTTGAAATACTAAGTCAGGGCATACGGGAGGTTTGCAGCGGAATAAACCTCCGTGAGGTTTCCGTTTTTGCAGGTCTTGCCGGTGGTATAACGGGAGATAACAAGCAGAAAACAAAGGAGTTTCTTTCTACATTCAACTTTGGTGCATATGCCAACGGAAGCGATACGGAAAATGTTCTGGAAGTAGCTCTCCACGGCGGTGACGGAGTGGCAGTTATTATGGGTACCGGCATCATAGCCTTTGCACAGGTTGACGGTGAGAGACACCGTGTCGGCGGATGGGGATATCACATAGATAAAGGCGGAAGCGGCTACAATATTGCTTCCGATGCCATGTACTCCGCACTCAAATACATAGACGGCAGAGAAGGTAGTTCGCATCTTAAGGAGCTTATTGAGGCAAAGCTCGGTAAATCTCTTCCTGATTCTATTGCAGATATACACAGCGGGGGCAAGGCATATATTGCCTCCTTTGCACCTCTTATTTTCGAAGCTTATGACAGAGGCGATAAGTATGCCTCGGAGATTTTAGACAGAAATATAATGGAGGTGGCAGGTATCATAAATGCTTCCCTTGCTCACCTCCCCAATGAAAGGGGTAAGGTTGTTATTTGCGGTGGTCTTGGCAAAAGAGGAGATATCCTCAGCAAATTCCTTTATAAATATATTCCGGATGATGTAGAAGTACAATTCAGCAGTGAACCTGTGGTAAACGGAGCACTTATGCTTGCAGATAAAATAAAGACGGAGGTAACAAACAATGCTTAGAACAGAAATGAGAAACAAAGACACATACAACATAGGAGAAATGTCAACCCGTGACATAATGGAGACAATCAACAGGGAGAATAACAACGTAATATCCGCAATAGACAAGGCTATCCCGGAAATAACCGAGGCTTCGGATGCTGTTGCAGATGCCATAAAAGGTGGGGGAAGAGTGTTCTATATGGGTGCAGGAACATCCGGCAGACTTGGGGTGTGCGATGCTGCAGAGTGTCCTCCCACATTTGGCGTACCCAAGGAGATGTTTACAGGCATCATAGCAGGCGGCTATGAATGTATGCACAGTGCGGCAGAAAACGCAGAGGACGATCCTGAGCTTTCTGTAGCAGAACTAAAAAAACACAATTTCTGCAATAAGGATATTGTAATAGGAGTATCTGCGTCCGGTTCTGCGGCATATGTAATATCTGCTCTCGAGTATGCCAACAGTATCGGAGCAAAGTCCGTATCTGTTACCAATAACCCCGACACCCTTATGGGTAAGACCGCATCAATTAATATCTGTGCCGATACAGGCCCCGAGGTAATAACCGGCTCCACCCGTATGAAGGCAGGAACAGCACAGAAAATCATTCTCAATATGATTTCTACTGCTGCAATGGTTAAATGCGGATATGTGTACGAAAACCTTATGATTAACTTAAAACCCACAAACAAAAAGCTCACACGAAGAATGATAGGAATTGTTACGGAAATTCTCGGTTGCGATGATGTAAAGGCAGAGGAGCTTCTTAACAAATACAACTGGAGCATAAGAGCAGTAGTTGACGGAGAGGGGAAATAACTATGGCAAAATATGTGATAGCAAAAAACGGTGAAAGCGATTTTCATATTGTAAACAATATGTATTCTGACGAGACAATACGCTTTGCCGCATCAGAACTTCAAAAGTACATTCTCAAAGCGACGAATGCGGCAATTCCTTTCTTTTCCGATGATCCCCGATGCCCAAGGCGAGGTCCCGAAATTATGATCGGTGCTGATGTCCGTGGCGAAACCGGATGGGAAGAGGATATCCACGAGGAAGGCTTTGTAATCCGCGGAGTGGGGGATAACATCACAATCACGGGCAAAACCTCAAGAGGAGTACTCTACGGTGTGTATCGTTTTCTGGAAATATTCCTTAACTACCGTTGCTTTACCAAGGATATAGAAACAATAGACCAAAAGGATGTATTTGAGATAGAGCTTGACGAAATCAGAGAGGAACCCTCCTTCGATTTCCGTGATGCATATTTCAGAGGTGCCTTTGACGGAAACTTTGCATCAAAAAGCAAGCTTAACTCCAGCCTTTGTGATATTTCTACCGCAAAAGGCGGAAGAAAAAAATGGTTTAACTTCCATCATTCTTTCTTGAATCTCCTGCCCGAAAGTGAGTACTTTGACGAGCATCCCGAATACTTTTCCGAGATAGACGGAGTAAGGAAGAGAGAAACCCAGCTTTGCCTGACAAATCCCGATGTTTTCACTCTTGTGGAGAAAAAACTCAGAGAATGGATTGAAAACAATCCCGATTGCAAGGTGTTCTCCGTTGCACAAAATGACAATATGGAGTCCTGTACCTGCGAAAAATGTATGGAAATCGAAAAATACGAGGGAAGCCGTTCCGGTCCCATCATCCATTTTGTAAACAAGCTTGCAGATGCCATAAAGGACGACTATCCTGATGTTATGATACATACCTTTGCCTATCAGCACACGCTGGAAGCACCAAAGCATGTTGTGGCAAGGGATAATGTGATTGTCCGTCTTTGTTCTGTTTTCTGCAGATTCGAAAAACCCTTTGAAGAGCTTGTACCGCTGAAACCCGGCGGAGAGGAAGAGAAGTTTGTCACTGCCTTAAAGGACTGGCAGAATCACGCAAAAAATCTCTATGTATGGGATTATATCGTAAACTTCCGTAACTATCTCCATCCCTTTGTAAACTTTCATAATTTAAAGGAAAATCTTGCTTTTTACAAGAGATGCGGTGTAAAGGGCGTTCTGGAGCAGGGTAACTTTGCCTACGGAGGTGGAGCTTGCTTTGATGATATGAAGTCATATATCATAAGTAAGCTTCTCTGGAATCATAATGTGGATATAGATGACGAAATCCATCGTTTTTGCATAGGTGTGTACGGAGAAAAAGCAGGTAAGTATATGGAAGAATACACTGTCCTTACAGAAAAAGCCTGCACAAGCAGTGAGCTTTATATCTACCAGTATCCTGATATTCCCTACATCACCGATGAGCATGTAGCCGAGGCTGACCGCCTTGTTACAAAAGCAATGGAAGAAGCGGAAAATGAAGAATACCGTCACAGGGTTGACAGAGAATATCTTTCCGTAAGGTTCCTAAAGCTTGCCAGACTGGAGATGGATGCACCAGGCAGAGAGGAAGCCATAAATAAGCTTTTTGACGATATCAAGCGTCACGGAATAACCGAGATAAGAGAGCGAAAGTCCCTTGCGGTATTAAAGGAATTGATGCTTAAAAACCGCTATGTAAAGGACAGAACAGGGGAGTACCTCCTGTATTATATAATGCAGTAATTTCAATTAAACTAAAAAAGCAAGTCTCAACAGGTGATTTCCACCGGATTGAGACTTGCTTTTTTAAATTTTATTTATTCATAGCATTTTCAATAAGCTCTATTGCGGTATTAATATCCTTACTGTCATCGTCTTTTGCACTGTACTCTATGCCGTAAGAACCTTTGTAGCCGCACTTTTCCAGAATGGCAATGCCATCTGCAATGCTGACTATGCCGTCACCTACGGGTGCTTCGTACATATATTTCCCGTCAAGGGTGTCGAGGCCTGTGCCGTCATTTGCAGCCTGAAGTGTAATATCCTTGATGTGAGCATGGACTATTCTGTGGGAAAAAACAGTAATAAATTCCTCCATACTGTCTCCTGCCTGATAGATGTTTGCAAAATCTGCAACAACACCCACCTCTCTGTCAACTTCTTCGAGAAATTTTTTAAATCCGCAAATTCCGTTGAATATGTACCCCTGCTCTTCATATATTGCCTTTATTCCGAGCTTTTCGCAGTAATCGTAGATTTCCCTTACTGCAAGTATTCCTTTTTGGAACATTTCATCTTTGTAAGGCAAAACCTTTTCAGGCTCAGTAAAGCGGTTTGCAATGGTGTGATGAAGATAGGGTGAACCGAGGATATATGCAACATCTGCATATTTTTTCAGTTTTTCAAGCATTTCGGTGCTATCTTCCTCAACCAAATTGATGTAGACTGAAAAGCAGGAAAAACCTATGCCTTTGGAGTCGGCATACTCCCGTATTTTTTTTGGCATCTCTATATCGGGAACTTCAAAATCAAGTATATTGAAGCCCTCGATATTTTTAAGACCGTACTCACGGGATATGTCTACCATATCAAAATACGATTTCACTCTTGGAAACGGGGGAGTATAAAAACAAATTCTTTCTTTCATCAAAATCACCGGTATCCTTATATTTGTGCACCGCCGACAAATTTAATTTCGTCAAGAACAAGCTCCACGGATTTAACACCCTCACACAGAGGTGCAATGTCAGGCTTTTCGTTAGCGTTTAATTTGTCGACAAAGTATTTAAGCTCGTTGTAGTATCCGCCGAGATTGGATATGTTACCGCCGATTTCGTTGTCACCTTCAAAGGATGCAGTAAGCTCAACCTTTTCGGAGCCTCCGTCAGCAGTATATACATTAAGACCTGTGTTGTCAAGAACAACCGTAGCTTTTTCAAATTTTACACGGAAGGAAGCATCAAAGGGGAAAGCATCGGGATAATCCCAGCATGCCTCCACTGTAACGCAGGCATCGCCAAATACAAAGGATGTAAATATCTGCTCTATTATACCTTTTTTGTCTCTCACTGCATTTGATGTAAAGCTGTCAGGCTCGCTGTTCATAAGATATCTTACAAAATCAACATCGTGAATATGCATATCCTGAGCCACAGAGCCGCTTTTTGATGCATCGTGAAGCCAGCCGTTCCAAGCCCAAGTGGGGTAAGAGCTGAGACGCTTGAACACTGCGGAAAGTATTTTTCCGTATTTGCCGGTGTCTGCAGTTTCCTTGAGCCACTTATACTCATCCCAGAGACGGATTACCTGACCTACCTGCACATTGACTCCTGTCTCTTTTTCTGTTTCAAGAAGGATTTTTCCTTCTTCCTTTGTGAGGCATGCAGGCTTTTCCAGAGAAATACATTTCTGCCTTTTTTCATGGCGGCAACGGCGTGTTCTGTGTGCAGATATGTAGGAAGGCAAATGTCAATCACATCCACATCCGCATTTGCTATAAGGCTCATACCGTTGGGATAAATTATTGTGTTTTCTCCCGCAACTTCTTTTGCCTTTTCTTCCCGTACATCTGCAACGGCAACAACCTCGGCACCGTCAATTGCATTGTAGCAAGCGGCATGCATACCGCCCATGAATCCGCAACCTATTAAACCGATTTTTAACATAATACTATTTCCTCCTTAAAATTTTATCCATAGCATTTGATGTATTGTATACAATAGTTTCGGGATAATGTGTATACGGCGGGAGCATTTCGGCAGATACCCAGCCGTCGTACCCGATGCTTTCCAGCCCTTTCATTACCTCCGGCCAATTGACATCACCGGCAAGCAGATCCACAAATCCGCAAAGGTTGCCATTGCCGGCATCTCTTCGGAAGTCCTTGAAGTGTACTTTTTTTATACGCTTATCAAGAACCTTGATCCAGTGTTCGGGATATCCCATAAAGAGGACATTACCAACATCAAAGTAGGAACCTACACAGTCACTTCCGATTTCGTCAATAAAGCGTGCCATCTCCATAGGGGAGAGCAAAAATCTGTTCCATACATTTTCCACACCGATGGAAACACCAAGTTTTTCTGCATATGGTGCAAGAGACTTCAACGCATTTTGTGCTCTTTCGTATGCCACATCATATTCCACAACCTCGCCCGGGTCAAAGGCTACCTCCACAGCACCGGGTACAACAAGGATGGTGTCACAGCCTAAGATGTGTGCTGCCTCAAGCTGCTTTTTTGTTATTTCAACAGCTTTTTTTCTGTTTTTGCTGTTAGCAGAGGTATAGTTGTATGTCCAGTGGAGTCCGCTTGCAATACTGTAGAGTTCTATACCGATTTCCTTTGCACATTCTTTTACACGAATAAGATCCTCCTCGGTGCTTTCGAGAGAAACTTCTCCCGTTTCGTCAAGGGAGAGCTCAATCCCGTCAAAACCCGCATCTTTTGCAAGCTGCATTTTTTCTTTGAGTGTTCCCTCTGCAAAAGACCAGATACTTATACCTTTTTTCATATATGTTTCCTCCTTGTTTTTTTCTTGACTTTATGTTAAAATAAAAAACAGGATAAGTTAATATGTTTTTTTGTTCCAAAAGTATAATTTTGTAAACAGGAGTACAAGGATGAAATTAAATTATATAAAACACAAGATAGCTAATCTCATAAGCATAAATAAGATTGTAACCATACACTACTATGAATTTGACAAGAGCTTTTCCTTTGAGGGTGAGAGCCACAATTTCTGGGAAATGGTGTATATAGATTCGGGAGAGGTGGAAATTCTTGCCGCAGGACGCAGGTTTCGTCTTAAACAGGGGGAAATAATATTCCACAAGCCAAATGAATTTCACACCATAAGAGCAAACGATGAGGCGGCAAATGTGTTTGTAATTTCGTTTGTGTGTTCTTCGGAGTCGATGAATTTTTTCAGAGATAAGACAGTTCGTGTTCCACACGGACTTAAACGGAACATTGGTGCCATAATAGAAGAATACAAGGAAACCTTCAAACCCATGTCTCCGGAGGATGTGAAGTTGGAAATAAAAGAAAATCCGCCAATAGGCGGACAGCAGATGATAAGGACATATCTGGAGCAGTTTCTCATTATGCTCATACGAAGTGAGCAGGAAAACAGAGAGATGAGAATATTCCCCTCAAAGGAAAGTATGGAAAACCACCTGTCTTCCTCAATGATTAATATCATAGAAGAAAATATATACAACAAAATTACAGTAGAGGACATATGCCGGAAACTGAACTATTCCAGAGCATATCTTTCCAAAATATTCAGATCCGCATCCGGATATACCCTACTGGAATACATATTGATACGAAAAATCCGTGAAGCCAAAAAGCTTATACGGGAGGAAAGGTACAACTTCACCCAAATATCAGATATGCTTTGTTTTGACAATCCTCATTATTTTTCTGCGGTATTCAAGCGGGTGACCAATATGACTCCAACAGAGTACAAAACATCTGTCAAAAGTCTCTGACCATAGCAAAACTGTCTCACCAAACAAATTATTTGTAACTTGTTTAATGAGACAGTTATTTTTACATATTTTCCATTATGCCGTCAATCATAGTTCCTATTGTTCTGAACATATTATTGGCAGTGGCTTTCATTTTTTTGTGTTGTTTATCATTGATGGGGTCTGCTATCATTCCCATAGCCGCACCGAGTATGGCACCGCAGGCAAGTCCGCCCCAAAAGCCCTTTGTTGACACGGTAATCCCCTCCTTTGTTATAAAAGAATTGTGGTTTTTTCCTTGAAGCAGTCACAGATAAAATAACCGCCTGCGTGTGAGCATACGGGACATGCTGCAGGGGATGCTTTACCCTGATGAATGTGACCGCAGTTTGTGCAAACCCAAAGGACATCACTTTCGGATTTGTACAGGCATCCGTCCTTTAAGGCACAAAGGAGCTTTTCAAATCTTTCTGCGTGTATTTTTTCTATTTCCGCTATCATAGAAAAAGCATTGGCAATTTCATTGAAGCCTTCGTTTTTTGCAATCTGAGCAAAGTTCTTGTATGCATCGTTATATTCTTCGTATTCGTTGTGAACCGCCGCAGTGAGTAAATCCTCGGTTTTTGTGTAAACATTTACAGGATATGAAGCTGTTATGTCAAAATTTGTGTCATTCTCACTTTTCAGAAAATCATAGAAAACCGTTGCGTGAGCCTGCTCCTGCTTTGCAGTAAAATCAAACACTCTGCCGATGGCAAAATACCCTTCGGTGTTAGCCTTGGATGCTGCCATGTTATAGCGGTTACGAGCCATACTTTCTCCGGCAAAGGCTCTCATAAGATTTATTTTTGTTTCACTTGATTTCAGTTCCATAAAAAATCACCTCCTTACTAAAGTTTTTGCAGTAAAGAGGTGTTTTATTCTTATCTGGATTCAAAATATTTGGCAAGTACAGTTCTTGCAATAGGAGCTGCAACTGTACCGCCGGTATTTTTGTGAGGAAGATTTTCCACAACCACGCATATAGCTATTTCCGGATTATCATAGGGAGCAAACCCTGCAAAAAGTGCGTGTGCAGTGCCTTTTTCCGTATCAATCTCGGCAGTTCCGGTTTTTCCGCATACTTCTGCTTGGTACACGGCGGCACCTGTTCCCGTACCTTGTTCAACACATTTTTTCATGAGCTCCTTGAGCTTTGATGCAGTATAGCTGTCGGTGCATTTTTTCAGCTTTGTCGGGGTGGCACGGATTCCTCCCGTTCCCGATGTGGAGTCCACTATATAGGGAGTCATCATAACCCCATCGTTGGCTATTGCACCGGCAATCAGTGCTATGTGCAGGGGAGTTGCCTTTACATCACCCTGACCGAGGCACAGATTTGTTATATCACCGGGGGAAGTAATTTCCTCCGGAAGTGATGACGGAGCTACGCCAAGTCTGTCGAGTTTAATTTTGTCATCAAACATAAACCTTTTTGCGGTCTGGATTATTTTGTCACTTCCAAGTACATTTCCTGCCTCGGAAAAGTAGATATTACTGGAATTTATAAAGCCTCTTTCCAGATTGGTTTCTCCAAGAAATTTACCATTTCCTTCACCGTAATTTTTAATTTTTACAGTGAGCTCATTTTCATCATTAAACACAAAATCGTCCATTCCGTTTTCCAGCATGGAGGCGGCAACTATCATCTTGAAGGTGGAGCCGGGAGGATATGCCTCCATAGTTGCTCGTCGCAGGAGCGCCTTGCTGTCATTTTCGGACGCTCTTTTGATACTTGCCTCAAGGTTTGCAGGGGACGGATCAAAACCGGGTTTGCTTACCATAGCAAGAATTTCGCCCGTTTTTGGGTTCAATGCCACAACACTGCCTTTGTTGTTGCCAAGTGCATAGTAGGCACTTTCCTGAAGTCTGTGATCTATAGTGAGGTTGATATCAAGTCCCCAACGCATACTGTCACCGTCAAAAATAGATTTTATATCTCTCAGAAAAGACAGAGCATTTCCCACAAGGGGAGCGGTGGATTTACCGGTAAGGTCGCTGTTATAGAATTTTTCTATTTCGTTGGAGCCGAGTACATTGGATTTGTATCCGATAATGTGTGCATACATATCCCTGTACGGATAGGAGCGGATGGCATCCTTTCCGACACCGCTGCTCTGTGCAAGAACAACACCTTTTCGGTCCAGAACAGAGCCGCGCCTTACATAATCCTCTCTGTCCGAGGTGGAAACCACGGCATAATCGTCGTGGTTTACGAGGTCAAAAACCGTAATGTACACAATAAGCGAAAGAAACATTATTCCAAAGACGGTAAGGAGATGTGCAATTTTTTTATTGTTCATATCTTCCGATACACCTTGCCTTTCAGTTTCAGACGCACACTTCCGTTAAAGTCATTTTGTATGCTCTGGCTGAATTTATCTGCCATAGAATCGTCTATGGATACATCCATTGTTATGCTTTCCGCATAATCCTTGCTTTCGCATACAGCACCCATTGATTTTATGAGGTATTCTGCTGAGCCGAGAAGAGGGTAGGGAACATCCAGTTCAAAAAGCGAGCATGGCTTCATACTGACAATACCTGCAGCATTCACGCCCTCTTTGGCAGATTCCGTATATGCCCGCACAAGTCCTCCGGTACCCAGAAGCGTTCCGCCAAAATATCTTGTGACCACACATACAATGTCGGTTATACCTTGTTTTTCCATCATTTCCAGTATGGGGAGTCCTGCGGTTTTTGCAGGTTCACCGTCATCGGTGTATTTCTTTGTTCCGTCGCTTAGTATGTAGGCATACACATTATGACGGGCACTGTAATGCTGTTTCTTTATTTTTTCAATAAAAGAAGCAGCCTCGCTTTCTGTTTCCACATGGGATACATTGGCTATGAATCTTGACTTTTTTTCCACAATTTCCGCTGATACTGTGTTCTCCACGGAAATATACAGCTTTTGTTCTGACATGATTTTTACCTCATAAAGCAATACTTAAAGAAACAGCCGTCCTTGCAGACGGCTGTTTTTGATGGGTCAGATGTATTTGCAAACGCTTTCGGGAAGCTCGCTTGCATCTGCGCTGATGCAGATTGTAAATTTAACATTGGAATCTTCGCTAATCTTTTCAAGCTTTTCTACAAAATCTGCAAGACCGTCTTTGTCATCGGGTACAACCTTGAACAAACTGTCTACAAATATGTGAGATATATCATAGTTCTGGGACAACATACCCAAAATAAATGCCTTAAAGAGTCTGAAGGTTTCTGTATCAGCATTGGAAACATCTACTAATCTTACTTCGTAGGGTACCTCGAGCATATGTCTGTTGGAGTTACAAACGAATACTACATTGCCGTTTTCTTCCTTAACTGCCTGAGCAATAGCATCGAGCATAGTTTTTGTCTTTCCGCTGCCTTTTTTACCAATAACTAATTTTATCATTGTTATTCCCCCTCTAATATATTGAAGTTATATACATTATACAATATATTTTGGGAATCTTCAAGACAATATTGTAAATTTATTGAAAATTTTTTAAAAAATTATTTTAAACATTATATGTTGGTAAGCGAAATGCACACATTTCTCGTAAGAAGGTCAATGTAAGAAAAAGACATTGTACATTTTTTATTGAGTTTTGTGTCATAGTGGGAGACTACAAATATTTCCGGATATGCAGCAACTATGGTGCAATCGGTAAGTATTATTCTTTTTCTTCCCTGTTTGTAGAGCAGGGAACATTTGGAGTCCATGGCATTTTTTACTGCGGTTTTAATTTTTTCTTTGCTTTTTGGCAATTTAATTCACCTCTATATGATTTTTCCCGTTGTTTGTATTTTTATTCAGTGAATAATTACCGATTATAAAGAAAAAACTTCTATAGGTGATTATCTTGAAAAATATTTTTTTGTATACAGCAACGGAGAAGAAAAACGAATTTCAAATAAAAAATTCGGCACAAGTGGAAAACGAAGATTATATGGAATATGTCAGCTCTTCTATTAGTGAAAACAAAGATTATGTCAAGAGGGTTTTTTCAATTCCCAAGAACGGTGATGTTATTTTGAGAGAATTTTCAATTGGACTTTCCGGGGGAGAAGTTCCTGCATTTCTTGTGTGCATAGAGGGACTTTCAAATTCAACTTCTGTCAATGATCTTGTTCTGCGTCCTCTTATGAGCGAAAACCGTGATTTTGCAGGCTATGATATGGAGCTTTGCCTGCAAAAGGCACTTGTTCCCCAGACACAGTTCAAAAAGGAAAAAAATATAAATACCGCTCTCCAGACCGTAACACTTGGTAACACGGTTCTTTTTGCCGAAGGAATGGAGGCGGTGTATATTATAGACACCAAATCATGGGAACACCGTAGTGTGGGAAATCCCGAAAATGAAGCTGTGATTCAGGGACCTCACGAGGGATTTAATGAGGTTCTGAGATGCAATACTGCCCTTGTCCGCAAAAGCCTCAATACCACAAATCTTGTAATGGAAAATATACTCCTTGGCAAAACCAGTAAAACTGCAGGTGCCATTGCATACCTCAAAAATGTCACCAATACAAGCCTTGTGGATGAGGTAAGACGAAGGCTTAACATGATAGATGCGGAATACATCTTCTCCACTCTTGATGCAGAGCAGTATATAGAGGAGGCATCATTTTTGCCTATACCGCAAATGGTAACTACCGAAAGGCCTGACAGAGTTTGCCGTGCTCTTACCGAGGGCAGGGTTGCTCTCATTATGAATGGCAGCAGTCACGCCCTTATTATGCCTGCAACCTTTTTCGACCTCATTACTTCCGCAGAGGATGAATATCTCAGGTATCCCTATTCTCTGCTTGTAAGGCTACTGAGATATCTGGCGGTTTTTCTTTCTCTTTTGCTTCCGGGAATTTTTGTGGCACTTCTCAATTTTCATCCGGAGCTGATACTGACGAACATACTGATTGCAGTGTCATCCTCAAGGGCATTGGTTCCTTTTGGAGCGGTCACGGAGCTTATTATTATGGAAATTTGCTTTGAACTTATTAAAGAGGCAGGGATAAGGGTTCCAGGTCCCATTGGCTCAACTCTTGGTATCGTGGGTGGTCTCATAATAGGTCAAGCGGCAGTTGAGGCAAATCTTGTCAGTCATATTGTAATTATAGTTGTTGCCCTGGGTGGTATTGCATCATTTACAGTTCCGTCATATTCACTGTCTTTTGCATTTCGTTTTACCAGATTTGTTTTTATTCTGGGAAGTGCACTTTTTGGACTTTTCGGACTGTGTGCAGCCTTTTTTGTATTGATGCTTACGGCTATGGGAACAGAGTCCTTCGGTGTGCCTTTTATGTCACCCTTGTCCCCCGGGGACGGAAGAAATACAGCAAACCTTGTTTTTGGTGCACCTATATGGATAAGAGGCACAAAAAGAGAAAGCTTTCTGAAACCGAAGGATATGTACAAAAAAGCCTTAATAAGCAGAAAATGGAGGCAATAGCATATGCGTAAATCTAATACCGCAGAAGCGGTGTATCTGTTTTCCATACTCGGAATCTCATATATTACACTTGGGGGGATTTCCGGCTTCACCCGAAATTCCGGCAGTGCCGCCGGTATAAATGCATTGGTGTGCACGCTTTTTTCTTTTTTTGTTCTTCATATTTGTGCAAGGAGTATTGGGGAAAAGAATCTCTATGAACTGGTGGGCAATGTGTACGGCAGAAAAATCAGATTTGCACTTATGACGCTGCTTTTTGCTGTAACGGTTTTAAATGCTTCGGCAAGGCTTGACCTTTACACAGATGCAGTATCGGAATTGGTATTGCGTAAAACCCCAAATGAGGTGATTGCGGCAATTTTTTGTATATGTGCTTTTTTTGCCTGCCGGCTCGGAGCAAAACCATTGGGCAGATATTCACTGGTTTTGTTTATGCTTTTTGCACTCATGTTTGCTGTTATACTGTGTTTTTCCGCTTCGGAAACGGAAGTAAAGAATATCCTTCCGTTCCTTGGCAGAGGAGACACAAAAAATGTGGTAAATATGCTCTATCTGTTTTCCGATGCCGTATATGTAACTCTGATTTTTCGGGGAAGGGGATTTGCAAAAGCTATGAGTATTATTCCTCTTGTTACGGGAATTGTGGGGATTGTGCTTACGGTTTTCTACACTCTGTGTGTACCTTACTATGCATTGGACTATCATACGTACCCATTGTACACTCTTGCTTCTCTTGCCAATTCTTCCGTAATATTTCAGCGGCTTGATGGTTTGGTGTTTATAATCTGGTTTTTCTGCGGCTTTGTATCAGTGGGAGCACTTGCGCTTTTTGCCACCGAAATTTTCAAAAAAACCTTTTCTCTGTCAGACAGGCGTGCCGTTTCAGCTCCTGTTGTTCTGATGATTTTTCTTGTGTGGGCAAGTAATTTTATTGACAAAAAGATGATTTTTAGTATTATGACAGCCGTTACATTCGGTTTTTTGCCGCTGACGGTGATTTTGCACAGGCTAAAACCTAAAAAAATGCTAATTCCTCTTGTGCTCAGCTTGTGTATTGTATTCCTTTCGGGATGCTATGACAACAGGGAAACAGATACATTGGCTACCGTTCTTTCTGTGGCAGTGGATAAAACTTCCGATGGGAGAAAATATACCTTTTCCGTAGCGGACACATCGGGAAAAACCGGTACAGACGGCGGTGACAGTGCCCAATCGGTAACACTGTCGGTTACGGATGAAAATGTGCATAAAGCGGTAAATACTCTTTCCGGCAGGCTAAGCCGGAATCTGAGCTTTTCGCATCTTTCGGCGGTATTGTTTTCTCTGGATACTGCAAAGGATGGAATGTACGATGAAATTGAATATTTCGAAAGAAAGGTTTCTGTCCGGCCCCAGACTCACATAGTCATCACAAAAGAAACTGCCGGAGAATTTCTGGAGCAGACTAAGCCGCAGCTGCAGCCCAATTCAGAGAAATTTTTTGACGGTATACTAAGTAAGGGAGATATTTTTGTTCCCTCTATGCGTATATCGGATTTTCAGAATGCATACAGAGGCGGAAAGAGTCATTTTGTTCCCGTAATTATCCCCGGTGACGAAAGCGGTGACGGCATAGAGGGCATTGTATGCGGTGTGGTGAAAAACGGCAGGCTTGACATCACCTCGGACAAGCTGTGGCTTCCTGCGGTTATAAGCGGAAATGGCAGTTGCCTTTTCGAGGGCAAGCTTATAAAAGTTACCGGAAAGCCTGATATCAGAGTGAGCCTTGACAAGGGTTTAAAAGCAGAAGTGTTTCTTTCGGTAAAGAGTGACCGTAACACAGTCCGCAATCTGGAGAGAGCAATGGAAAAAGAACTTACGGAATATGCTTCCCGTGGGTACGATGTAGCGGACATATGGGGGACAGCCGCAGGGCTTTTCAGATTACAGAAAAATTATGAATTACAGGATTCGGAAAGCCTCATCCGAAGTGCAATCTTTGATGTGAAGACAGTGAGGTGACAGGCTTGATAAAAAATTTCATTTTGATATCCGTAACCCTGTGGGTTATAGTATATACCGCAAGTTACGGGCTTTACGAGTACAGGTCAGGCTCAAAAAAGGCGGCAGCAGGAGTGGCATTTTTGTGCCTTGCGATATGCCTTCTTTTGGTAAAAATCTAAAAAGTATTTTACTTTTGCACGGTTGTGTGTTAGAATGAGTATGGTATTATTTTTTAAGGTGGATATTTATATGACCATACAACAGTGCAGATATATTCTGGAGATAGTAAACCGTGGTTCCTTTAATGAAGCGGCAAAGGCAATGTTTGTTGCACAGACCAGTATTTCCGGAGCGGTAAAATCCATAGAGGACGAGCTTGGAATAAAGATTTTTGAACGCTCCAACAAGGGTGTTTTTCTTACGGATGACGGGGCGGAATTTGTTCGGTATGCAAGCCAGCTTGTGTCTCATGCGGATTTTATAACCGACAGATATTCCGAACCCGAAAAGCCGGACAAAATTTCTGTTTCCTCTCAGCATTACGACTTTGTAGCAGAGGTGTTCGGGCATTTTTTGAGCGAAAACGGAAGCGGAAACTTTGACTTTTGTATTCGTGAAGTGGAAACCCGAAGTGTAATAGACGATGTGGAAAAATCCTTTTCCGATGTGGGAATAATAGCGATAAAGGACACGGATATGGGAGTTATGGAAAGACTCCTTGACGGAAAGCGCATTGCTTTCCATTCTCTGTTCAAAACACCGTTCCATGTGTATATAGGCAGGGATCATCCTCTGGCTGACAGAAGCAGAATTAGCTTTTCGGAGCTTAAAGATTACCCCTATATCACCTATGAGCAGGGCGGACACACAAGCTCAATGTTCACCGAGGAGTTTTCCGATAAAATAACATCTGATAAGAATGTCCGAATAACCGACAGAGCAACACTTATGAATATGCTTTTTATCACCCAGTGTTACACAATAGGTACAGGTACCATGAATTATTCAAAATTAAGCGGAGGCAATATTCTTGCAGTGCCTCTTGATACGGCGGGCGAGTACATAATAGGATATATAGTCCGCAAGGATAAGAAACTAAATGATCTGGCTCAAAAATTTGTGGATGCCCTTGCTGATTTTTTCAAAAACAATCTTTTGTAGAATTGTTTGCACTAACATTTCAAAAATATTTCAATTTACGCAAAATGTCTTGTGTATTGCGTGTTTTTGTTGTATAATATAAAAACCTTTCTGCGGAATGGAGAGTAGTTATGATAAATGTAGCAATAGACGGACCTGCCGGAGCAGGCAAAAGTACAATAGCCAAAAGGATTGCCGGAGATATGGAATATCTGTACATAGATACAGGTGCAATGTACAGAACATTGGCATACAAGGCAATTAAAAACGGCATAGAAATTAAGAATGAACAATCCGTAACAGCTATGCTTTCAGATACGAAGCTTGATATAGTTTACAGTGACGGGATGCAGAGAATGCTTGCAGACGGAATAGATGTTACAGACTACATAAGAACTCCCGAGGTATCTGCAGGTGCTTCCGATATATCCGCAATTCCTTTTGTAAGAAAGTGGCTTCTGGATGCACAGCGGTCTCTTGCCGAAAGGAACAACTGCCTTATGGACGGCAGAGACATAGGCACTGTTGTTCTGCCCGATGCAGATGTCAAGATTTTTCTTACCGCATCACCGGAAACCAGAGCGCAGAGAAGATTTGACGAGCTTAAGGAAAAGGGGCTTGATGTAACATATCAGAAGGTTCTTGCAGATATGAAAGAACGGGACAAAAATGATTCCACCAGGGCCTGTGCACCACTAAGGCAGGCGGATGATGCTGTTTTGGTTGATACCAGCTCCCTCACTTTTGAGGAATCTGTTTCTTTGATTAAAAAAATTATATCGGACAAGGTTGGAAGTAAATAATGGAATTTATAACAAATATTCTCAAGGCGATTGTGTCCGTAATTTTTAAAATTGAAATAAAAGGAACAGAAAATATTCCAAAGACGGGTTCCTGCGTTGTGTGTATAAATCACATAAGCCTTTTTGATCCGCTGGTAATATATAAATCCGTAGAACGTCCCATTATATTTATAGGTAAGCAGGAACTTTTTAAAATCCCCGTTATAGGATGGTTTTTAAAGTCCATAAATGTAATTCCCGTAAAGAGGGGAAGCGGTGATATCGGTGCAGTAAAAGCCGCCCTCAAAACCTTAAAGGATGGCGGAATTCTCGGTATTTTTCCCACAGGAACAAGGGAAAAGAAAAATCCGAATGCCGATGTAAAAGGCGGTGCAGCAATGATTGCTCTCAAGGCAGGTGCTCCCGTTATTCCCATAAATATAAAAGCTACATACAGAATTTTTTCAAAGGTTTCCATAACAGTCGGAAAACCTGTTGATCTCTCGGAGTTTGAAGGCAGAAAGCTCTCTCAGGAAGAGTTTGTTGCCGCTTCGCAGAAGATATACAAAAACATTAAATCATTAGGTGAAAATAAGTGATTATACTTGCAAAAAGTGCGGGTTTCTGCTTCGGTGTAAAAAACGCCGTCGAGGGACTTGAAAAAGAAGCAAAAAAGGGCAAAATCTCCACTTTGGGACACATAATCCACAACGGTGATGTTGTAAAACAGTTCGAATCCATGGGAGTACATTCATATGAAGATGTGCTGCAGATTCCATCGGACTCCAAGGTAGCAATCCGTGCCCACGGTGTTTCCAGAGATGTGCTTGAAAGCATTTCTCAAAGAGGCTTGGAATTTGTGGACCTCACATGTCCGTTTGTTAAAAAAATTCACAATATAGTAAATGAAAATTACAAATCCGGAAAGATAATTGTTATAGTAGGAAACAAAGACCACCCTGAAGTTATCGGCATCAATGGTTGGTGTGATAACAGTGCCGTTATTGCACTTGATACTGCGGATCTGGAAGGCCGCATTTCTCCGGACGATGATATTTGCGTAGTCAGCCAGACTACAATGGACAGAAAAACTTTTGAAAAAATTGTAAATTATTTAAAAAACAGTTGCAAAAGCATAGAGGTTTTTGATACAATATGTAGTGCAACGGGTATGAGGCAAACCGAGGCAGGCGAAATTGCCGCCAAGGTGGATATGATGATTGTCATTGGAGGAGCCAGCAGTGCCAATACTGCAAAGCTCACATCCATATGCAGGGAAAAGTGTCCTCGTACTTATCAAATCGAAAATTTTGGGGATTTACCCCGGAATATATATATACCAAAGATAATTGGTATAACGGCAGGTGCCTCAACGCCTGCTTCAATCATTAAGGAGGTAGTAGAAAACATGGAAGAAATGCAGAAAAACAGCGGCGAAAACTTTGCTGCAGAATTTGAGGAGTATGAAAAATCTCTTATCACTTTAAATACAAGGGATATAGTGAAAGGAACGGTAATGAGCGTTTCTGAAGCTGGTGTTAGTGTTAACCTCGGCTACAAATCAGATGGCTTTGTTCCTGCATCGGAAGTATCGGATGATCCTTCCGCAGACATCAAGACTCTTGTTAACGTTGGTGACGAAATTGAGGTTTTCGTTGTCAGAGTTAACGATGTAGAGGGCGAAGTTACCCTTTCTATGAGAAAGATTCTTGCTATGAAGGGTGCAAAGGAAATTGAAGAAGCTTTTGAGGCAAAAACAGTTCTCGAAGGCAAGGTTGTTCAGGTTGTAAACGGCGGTGTTGTAGTAAGCTGCAAGGGTACAAGAGTATTCGTTCCCGCTTCTCAGGCAAGCGACAGATATCTTGCTGACCTCGAACAGCTCGTAGGCACAACAGCACCTTTCAGAATTATTGATATCAAAAAGATGCGCGGCAGAACCAAAATTGTAGGTTCCATAAAGAGCGTACTTGTTGAACAGAAGGCTGTACTCGCAGAAAAATTCTGGAATGAAGTAGAAATCGGCAAGAGATATCAGGGTGTAGTTAAGTCTCTCACAAAGTTCGGTGCTTTTGCAGACATCGGCGGTGTAGACGGTCTTATCCACATTTCCGAGCTTTCTTGGGCAAAGATCAAGCATCCTTCCGAAGTTGTCAAGGAAGGCGATGTTGTTGATGTATATGTAATAAGCTTTGATAAGGAAACCGGAAAGGTTTCTCTCGGCTTCAAGAATGCTGATGACAACCCCTGGAAGAAAGCAGAGCTTCTTAAAGTTGATGATGTTATCGACTGTAAGATAGTAAGAATTGTTCCCTTTGGTGCTTTTGCAGAAATCTATCCCGGTGTAGATGGTCTTATCCATATTTCTCAGGTTGCTGACAAGAGAATCGGCAAGGTAGAAGACGAACTTATTATCGGTCAGCACGTTCAGGCTAAAGTTGTTGAAATCGACCTTGAAAACAAGAAAATCGGTCTCAGCATAAGAGCACTTCTTGCAAAGGAAGAACCTGCAGAAGAAGCTCCTGTAGAAGAAGCTGTAGTTGAAGAAGTTGCTTCCGAGGAAGTTGCAGCTGAAGAAGCTGCTCCCGAAGAAACAGTTGAAACCACAGAAGAATAATCCGATTCATTGTATCGGGTTGGCTTTTTAGCTGACATATGGACAGAATTAAACCTCTCAAAAGGCTTGCCCGTTGAGAGGTTCTGTTTTATCTTTTTATAATAATTGTCAAGGAGTGGTAAAAATGAAAAGAATACTTTTGATTACAATTGCAATCCTGATACTTGCGTTTCCTTATTCTGTTATGGCAGAGACCACAGAGGATATGCTTCAGGGCAAACAGGATATGGTTATTCTGGGTTCTGTCAAGGATATCAAGGATGATATAATAACCATAACGGTTGACCACCACCTGGGCAATAATGATTCGGAATTTGTTGGGCAGGACATACAGGTGAAGGAGTTTTCCTATACCTATTGCGAAAAGCACTCCACATCCGAGTTCAGAAGCCCTATGATTTCAGACAATGTTATTGTTTCGGTCAATAGGTCAGGGGATATCTACACTCTTGCAAATGCGGCATACAAGGTGGACTCCAATGAGTATGCAAACTGCAAAATTATTGTGCTTGACGGTGCGGAGGAGGACTGCGTAAATGACCTTCTTTCTGCAACCTGCTATATACGAGCTAATGCCATGGTCAATAAGTTTGACTTTGACAGCGAAGGCAGGATATACGCGGTATATCCCCAAAGCCCCGAACAGTGTCTCACCACGGTAAGCTCTCAGGGACAAAAGCTGGCTGATGAGGAAACCCCCGATGAACTTCCTGCAGTTCCTGCACCTGCTCCCGTACAGGAAACCGAGCCTGTGCCGGACTACACTATGTACACAATAGCCATTTTGATTGTTGGAATTTTTGCAGGAATGGCGGTTGCGTATTTTTCCTTTATGAGTAAGAAAAATAAATAGTATTATAACAAAAATGAGAGAATGCAGAAAAGCCCGAATATACAAGCAAATACAGCTTGCATATTCGGGCTTAATTTGTATCTTCAAATTAGCAGATTTGTCAAAATACCGCTTTATAAATAGACTTTTAGTGGAGATTTGTGTAAATGCTTAAATTCATTGATGACTTCTAAATAGTTTGTTTATGTAAGTGGTAGAATACATAAAGGAAAGGAAGTTGATTTGAATGAGAAAAATCACAAATGAGCTTATAGAAAGCTTTAAAAATTATTTAATTGAGGAGGAAAAGAGCGAAAACACCATAGAAAAGTATATCCGTGATATTACCTTCTTTATGGCTTGGCTATGCGGTCAGGAAGTAACAAAGATATTGGCTTTGGATTATAAAAAGGAACTTTGCGAAAAATATGCTCCTGCAAGTGTTAATGCGGCAATATCTTCTCTTAACAGTTTCTTTGCATTTATGGAGTGGCACAATATACGGATTAAGGCCTTGAAAATTCAAAGGCAGATCTTTTCAAACAAAGATAAGGAGCTTACAAAAGCGGAATACGAAAGATTGCTTACAGCAGCTAAAAGCAAAAAGAATGAAAGATTGTATTACCTTATGCAAACGATTTGCAGTACGGGCATCCGTGTAAGTGAATTACGCTACATTACTACATCAGTCGTACATTCGGGACAAGCCGTTATAAACTGCAAAGGGAAAATGCGTATTGTTATCCTACCAAAAGAGCTTTGTAAGATATTAAAGAGGTATATCCGAGAAAATAATATTAAACACGGCTCCGTTTTTGTGAGCCGTAATGGTAAACCTCTTGACAGAAGCCATATATGGAAGATGTTAAAGGCGTTATGCGAAACCGCGGGAGTTTCAAAAGATAAGGTATTCCCGCATAATTTGAGGCATCTTTTTGCACGGACTTATTATAGCTTGCAGAAAGACATCGTAAGACTTTCCGATATTTTGGGACACTCATCAGTAAATACAACAAGAATTTATACAATGAGCACGGGAGAAGTACACCGTAGGCACATACAAAAGCTTGGACTTTTGCGGTGTTAAAATATAAAAAGCCACATAATTCTTATTATGTGGAAATCCTATATAAATCAATTTATTACATATATTATAAATTATAACATATTATA
>JAZQBI010000225.1:0-8647 GCA_045545635.1 Clostridia bacterium
ATCACGCTATGCTTTTGTGATAGCAATACGGCTATGGAAAGACCTACGTATCCTGTTCCTGCTACTGCAATTTTCATAAGAGTTCTCCTTTTAATAGTTTTTTTAGTCGATTGTAAAATTTTTCGTTTAAATGCCATTTTATAGGGGACGGGGCTGTTTTTGCACAAAATTCTTTGAATTTCGTGCAAAAAACCTGCCTTGGGCGTCTGTCACCCACCGTCCCCAAATGCCATTTAAACATTTTACAATCGCCTAATGGAATTTTTTGTAAAGCAAGTCAACCCCTATGTCCGTTCTCACGAAAATCAGAGTTATTAAAATTATAGTGCTTCAAAAAGTCCCTATGGTGTCTCCTATGGCAACTTCAGATAGCAGTATTTACTGTTATATATTATAAAACTTTTTATACCACTTTGCAAATTCTCTCAAACCTTGTCTTAATGAGGTGTTGGGTTTAAAACCCAAATCCTCTTCCAAAGCGGAAGTATCCGCAAAGGTTACAGGCACATCTCCCGGCTGCATTGGAACGAGCTTTTTGTGAGCTTCAAAATCATAGTCCTCCGGAAGAACACCTGCCATAACAAGCTCCTCCTGCAAAATAGTAACAAAATTCAAAAGATTTTCAGGATTACTGTTACCGATATTGTAAACTTTGTATGGAGGAAGTGGCAAGCCATCGTCGCCTGTTTGTTTCTCCGGTGCGTGCATCATAACACGCTTTACACCCTCAACTATATCGTCAACATATGTAAAATCTCGTTTGCAATTTCCATAGTTAAATATTTCTATGGTCTTTCCATCAATGAGCTTGTTGGTAAAACCGAAATATGCCATATCCGGTCTTCCGGCAGGACCATAAACAGTAAAAAAGCGAAGTCCTGTTGACGGTATATTGTATAGCTTGCTGTAGGCGTGTGCCATAAGCTCATTGGATTTTTTTGTGGCTGCATAGAGTGAAACAGGGTTATCAACCTTGTCATCAGTACTGTAGGGAACCTTTTTGTTGCTTCCATACACGCTGGAACTCGAAGCATATACAAGATGATCTACACCCTTCTTACCATCATCGTATGAATGACGGCAAGCCTCGAGAATGTTGTAAAAACCGATGAGATTAGCCTCTATGTACGCATCGGGATTTGTTATGGAATAACGAACTCCTGCCTGAGCCGCAAGGTTAACCACCACATCAAACTCCCAGTTCATAAATAGCTCGTCTATGAGATTTTTGTCTGCTATGTTACCCTCAACAAATGTCCATTTTGCATCGGGATATTCTTCCATCATAGCCTCTATGTTTTCTAATCTGTGATGTTTAAGTGAAACATCGTAATAATCATTCATATTGTCTACACCGACAATACTGACAGTACCGACTGTTTTAATAAGCTTCATTACAAGATTGGCACCAATAAACCCTGCCGCACCTGTAACTAAAATCGTTCTATTTTCCAAAAACACATTTTGTTTTAACATTTTATTCCCTCATATTCTTCCTGAACCTTTTCGTAGCTTTCCAGATTACCTATATCATAACGTTTGCCCGGCATTTCCATAGCGTACATATTGACTTTCTGGCACATCCAGGCAACAAGACTGCCCGGAGCATCAATAGCACATCCGCCGTGTAATGCTTCTTCAATAAGCTTGATATCGTGAATTTTGTAGTAATAGAAAGGCGGACAACACCAATTGGATTTTGGTTCATTGGGTTTTTCCTGAAGCTCAAGAACTCTCTCGGTTTCGTCTATGACAGCAACTCCGCTTTTGGAAAGGCGTTTTTCGTCTGCTTCGTAATATCTCATAATGCAGGAAGCTTTCTTGTCACGGGCGTATTTTATAAAATCCGTAAGGCTGAAATCCAAAAGATTATCCCCGGCTATAACCAATATATCATCAAGAAGCTTAAGCCTTTCTATGGCAAACCAGATATCACGGACAGCACCGAGTCTTGTCTCATTGGAGCTTGTGCCGTCATCCACCACGGTTATCTTGTACTTGGACTTCCTTGCCCAATCCTCAAAATGATGTGCAAACTTGTGATTTGTTACCACAACATATTCATCAACAAGATTGCAAGTGTCTATATCATCAATAAGCCAATCAAGAATGGTCCTGCCCTGAACCTCAAGAAGCGGCTTGGGGAAGTTTGCAGTGAGAGGATAAAGCCTCGTGGCATATCCTGCGGCCAAAATTAAACATTTCATATTTATCATGTCCCTTTTTTAAAAATTACATAATTGTCTATGCTACATTATAGCCATTAGACATAACGTCATTTACAAATCCGGTTTTGTCATTTGAAATATCCAACAAAATCGGTTCAATAATTGTGTTAACCTCACATGTATATTGATACAATTTAGCTGAAGTTTCTAAAATATCACCATCGAAACCGTCAAAAACAACAGCAATATCTATATCACTATCTTCATGTGGAACTCCATCATTGTAAGAGCCATAAAGCACTATTGCTAATGGGTTCATTTCTTTTTTTACCAGTTCTGCATAACTTTTAGCAATTTCTAAAGCTGTTCTCTTATCCATAATATCAGCTCCTTGGTACCGTTAATTATTTCTAAACATTTACTCGAATTCAAATATTTCAACATTTCATCCTTATATGTTGGATATCGACTTTCAATATTCAGAGGATTTAGCAAAAAAAGTAATTTTTTATGTTTCTCCGGGATTATACCCAACAAACCACATTGTTCTGCCAAACGAATAAGATTATGAATTTTAGGAGGAACTTGTTCTGTCCTGGAAGATAGTACCGCCTTGAATGCTTTTTCAACACTTTGATGGCACATAAAACCTACATACAAGTACCTTTGAGTTTCCAACATTGCAAGTGAAGTATCTAAATCATACTCTGACATTTCTAACCAATATTTGACTTTTTCATCCATACATATCACTCTCCATTACATTTCTCATAGTAATATTATAATGTCCACAACATTAACGCAATATCAAAAACATGAATTGCACAATCAAACACTAAGCGAAACGCCATCAGCACTAACGCATATATGTGCAGAATACTTACCCCTGAGTTCAGGGAAAGCAGCAAGGTACTTATCTTCCACATTCTTAAGAATCTGCTCTTCAAATGCAGGATCTATAAGTGCCATACAACATCCCTTGAAGCCTGCACCAGAGAATCTTCCTCCATAGATGCCGTCTGTTTTTGTCATAATGTCATATAGTTCAACAAGCTCCGGTGAGCCGGTCTCCCAGCTATGTATAGAAGAATAACCACTCTCAAAAGAAATCTTTCCGTATTCTTCGATATCTCCCTTTCTCCACGCAGAAGCCGCTTTTTCCACACGCTCCATCTCTGAAAACCAATGCTCTGCTCTCCTTCTCCAGTTTTCGGGAAGCTTATCCTTATATTCTTCATACACTTTTCTTGGAACATCACGAAGATAGGTCTCCTCAAATTTTCCGTAATCCATATTTGCATATGCCTTAAGTGCGTATGCGGCACTACGGCACTCGTCCACCCTCATATTGAACTTTGAGCCTGCAAGGCTTCTTTCCAAGCCCGAGAAAAATATAGCAATTTTATATGGCTTCATATTGGGATTTGTAGGTATGAGTTCGTATGTATCATCCTTGGTATCCAAGTAGAGAAGGTGGTCTTTTCTTGAAAAAACTTCGCAGCTTTGGTCAAGTTTACCGCAAGCTACACCAACATACTTATTTTCTGCACCAAGTGCCATCTGGATAATTTCCTGCTTTGAAACCCTAATGTCATTAACCTTGCAAAGAGCAGATAAAAAAGCTATGATAACCGCTGCCGATGAGGAAAGACCGCCAATAGGCAAAGAGCCCTCTATGACACCGCAAATGCCAACAGAGAGTTTGTGCTTTTTCTTGAGTGCCAGAGTTGCACCACGCAGATGATCTGCCCAGTCATTTTCCTTGGTTTTGGGAACACTGTCTATATGCCACTGAGCACGTTTATCGAACTGGAGCGAAGACATCTCCACCACTCCATTCTGCTTGGGGCGGTATGCTATGTGTATGCCCTTATCTATAGCGAGACCTGTTATTTTACCAAAATTGTGATCCACGTGTGCACCAACGGGACAAATTCTGTAGGGACAAAATGCAACTGCATCAGGTTCCCTTTTATATATTTCGTTAAATACTTCTACACATTTCATACCATCGGGTTCCTTTCGGAGTATTTTTTAGAACGGAATATTTGCAATTTCTGCCACTATTGCATTCATTGCACCAAGCTTATCGTACATATCGTCTGCAAGAGCAAGCTGAGCACGTGTACGAACAAGATTGTGACCACGATAAAGTGTCTTAAAGTACTGGTCACCTGTAATGTAGTCATCCAGAAAACGAACTGCAAGCTCTACCGTCATAACAAATGCACCGAGAGCGAGGGTTTTGATTTCTGTGGGTGTGAGGGATGATGCCACCTCGGGTATGAAGCCTTCCGCAAAAGCACGGAATCTATCCATATCAAGGCACACCTTGGATGTATCCTTTTCGTCCTCGGCAGCAACATTGCATGCAAAACGAACCGCATCACCAAAATCGTGTGCAACGAGACCGGGCATAACGGTATCCAGATCTATTACAGTCTTTGCCTCTCCTGTATTTACATCAAAAAGGATATTGTTCATCTTGGTGTCATTGTGAGTAACACGCATAGGAAGCTCCTGAGAGTCAATAAGCTCATTGAGTCTCACTGCAAGAGCCTTGTAGTTTTTGATACGCTCAATTTCGTCAAGAACTTCATCTGCTCTGCCGCAAGGGTCCTCGTTGACATGGCGCATAAGCACCGCTATACGGCTACGGGTATTGTGGAAGTTGGGAATGGTTTCATAAAGCGAGCTTGCATCAAAATCCGAAAGCTGTGTCTGAAAGTGGCCAAATGCCTTACCTGCAGACTTGAGCTTATCCAGATCATCGCAGGAGTTATATGTAACGGTATTGGGTACATACTCGGATATACGCCAGAAAGCCTGATCCACGGTATAGTAGTTCTTACCGTTTTCCCTATGGGCAAAATGCATTACGCAATCGCGGCTTTCTCCGTTTTCTTCCAGTTTACTTGCAATATGGCTTGTGATAGCCTCGATATTTTTCATAATCTGCTTGGGACTTTTGAAAACAAATATATTTACCTTCTGGAAAACATATCTTTTTCTCACCCCATCAGACACCATATATACATCGTATGTCTGATTAACATTGCCGTTACCTATCTGTTCGATAGCTTCAATTTCACCGGGAAGCTGAAACACCTCGGCAAGCTCTGTGAATTTTTCTTTCATATTGCACACTCCTGTACTATATTTTTAAAGCATCTCTACATATTTTGTAAACAAAATCCTTAAATCAATTCCGCATTCCATACATCAATATCATTATCTGCAAATACTTCCTTGAGTCGTTTATGAACATCATCCTTAGTAACACCCTTTTTGAGTATCGCCTGAAGGAATCCGCCACCGCCTGCACCGCAGATAAGTTTGCCATCTATCATATCCTCGATAGAAGCAAAAATCTGGTCTATTACGGTATTTGTACTTCCCGCATCTATCTTATTGGAAAGCTCCCAATGATATGTAAGAAGCTTTGCGAAATCGTCTATGTGTCCTCTTTCGAGTTCAAAGCGCATAAGTGCGGCAACCCTCTGGATTTCGTTTAACGCATAGAGAGAATCGGGGGTGTTTCCGATGTATCTGCCGACAACATCACGCAAAAGATTGCGGGCAAGTCTGCGCTGACCTGTATATATGAGAACAAATCTATCGGAAAGCTCTTTTTTTGTTTCTTCCGAAAGCTCTACATGGGTAACCTTGATATCCTGCATTATGCCGGGTTTACTGGTAAGATACTTGATTCCATCGGTAATACCGCCAACCTGATCCTGCCATCCGCCACCAGTAGACATTATCTGTTCCATACAGAGAACATGGCTGCAAAGGTCGTCATTGGTATGCTCTATACCCATAAATTCAAACACTGCCTTAACACAGGTTGCAGAAAGAATGGAGCTGGTACCAAGTCCGCTGCCCTTGGGAACATTTGTAACCTCGGAATGCATCTCAAAACCGCCGCCAAGACGATTTAATATGTCCTTAAGGTTACCACCTGTTTTGGGTATTATACCGCAAGCCAACAGGCAAGCCTTTTGGAGAGCAAAGGGATCATAAGGGTCACCTGTTCTTTGAAGAGGTTCAATTGTATCGAATTCTCCGTGAACATCCATATCACGGCTATCGAATATTATAAGGGGTTTGTCTATTTTCTTTAAAGTAACGGAAACAGGTTTTTCGCCGTTTAAAAGTATTGCGGCATTAAGTACTGTACCACCGTTTTCTATGCAATACGGAGGAGTATCACTCCAACCGCCTCCCCAATTGACACGAAGAGGAAGCTTGACAGTATGTTCGTCCATTACGATTTTGCAACTGGTATTCTCCTTGAGGTTTGCAAGGGTATTTTCCAGAATAGTACTCTGAATGCATTTGAAACATTCTCCTATATAATACTCTCCCTCACTACCGCCAAGAGCTATGCCTATGTAATAATAAAGACGCATTTTTGTGCTGAAATCCGCTATAGAAATTTTATCATCAAGCCACTTTTTTTGTATGTTTGTAAGCTTTGCTGACTTTAATATTTCGGATGCATCCGTTGCCGATTTGGAGGAAATAATGCACTTATATATTTCATCCATACAAACAAGCTCTGACATGCGATTGTTCCACATAATTATAGCATCGGGGTCTGCATCGTTGAATCCGGAACACAGGCTCTTGCGATTGGCATTAATCCACTGCTCTTTGCTACCTCTGCCCTGAACAAGTTCATACAGATTGAGAGCAGCCGCTACCGCTTCCTTTATGGTATCACACTCAGGATAAAGATTGGCAGTCCATATGCTATGGTCATCGGAATCCCACAAATCTTCTATATTTAATGAACTATTCTTCAAGAATTCGCATAATTCTTTTCCAAGGAAAATGCAGTTATCCTCCAGCTTAGCCTTGGGATTATCTGCTATGCCGTATATTCTTGCAACAAACTTTCCGTTTTTCTGCTTTAATCCATGAATAACAACATCCGACGGAATTACTTCGTCGTGAATATCTATGTACGAAAGCAGTACATTATCACCAACTTTTGCATCGTGGTGAACATAGCTGACTTCCAAATAGCAATTTTCTCCTATCTGTGCTTTCTCGGAAAGTACACTGTTGTATCCTGCAACAGATGTCAGAATACTGCTGTTTACCTTGCTTGTCCAATCAAGCTCTTTATAGGAATCTATCTCACCTGTCATTAACTTCAAAATTTCACGGGTTGTACCAAAGTGGATAAACTTGGCAGGTGCAAGGCGGAGTAACTTCATGTTGTAAGTGTGAAGCACATTCCACACATCTTCCCTTGCCTTTAAAAGTTCGTCGCACATTGTACCCTCGGGAGCTTCCTTGTAGAACGCTTCCAAGGTGGATTCCGTAGCCAAAGGATAAAGAAAATCACCGTAGAGTGATAGTCTCACCTTATCATTTACATATTTATTGTACAGTTCTTCATCCAATTTGCCATCCTTGCAAACAAGCGAATACAAAGAGGCAAGCATATCTGCAGAGAAGATAACCGCACCGGTATCTATATCCACACAGTTATTATCATTTACTGCTCCCTGAGCTTTAAGTGTTTCCACAGTTTGCTTGTGCAGAAATTTGCACACATTGCCATTTTCACCACGGAGAAATACACCGTGATTTTTTCCGGTTTCCACATCTTCCTTAAAGGAAATAGCTGCAGCTCCGATACCGGAATAATCTATCTGCAAGGGATTAAAGAGTAGCAGTACATCGCCCGAAAGGAGCAACATTCCGGACTTGATTCTGGATGGAACAGATGACATAACTATCATAAACTCGTCAAAAAGTGTTGAGCTTCTGCCATCGGGGAGCTTACGGGGAACAGGTGAAAAGAGCTTGCCAAGTGCCGAATACTGTGGCACACGCTTGCTGTCTCCTCCGGAGTGAATTACGAGAATACGCAGGTCATCAAAATCCGTTCTTCCACTATGCTCTGCTATGTAACGAATAACCCCCAATGTTGCACCGCCAGAACCTACACGTTTTCCCTCGGGGTCGGGAACTACTGCAAAATGAGTTTTGGCAGGGAGTAGTCCGCTATCCTGCCTTGCCTTAATCTGCGCATTGAATCCCTCTGCCTGAAAATCGTTGGAAGCTGTGATGATAACATAGTCCCAAAGAGCAAAATTGGCACGGGTTAAAGAACGATTGTAATCGTCCCATGCATCTTTATATGATTGTGATAAAAATAGTGAAGTATGATTTGGCATTTAAATGTCACCTCATTATTTACCTTTATTATCAGTAGATATTGCATTTCTTAGTTGCGTGCTACTTGTACCTTGCGTATAAGGAAAATAAACTATTTCAACACCTTTATCAGCAAAGTATTCTTCGTATCTTTGAAATCTTTCCGTTCCCTTATAGTCACTGCCTACAAACAATTTATCATAATTGTAGACATCATATGCATCACTATCTTCGGTAAAAGACTCTACTGCTTTATCAACATATTTGATGCTTTCCACAATCATTCTGCGTTCTTCAAAAGGTAT